>NZ_JBSGBY010000016.1:0-35003 GCF_053601505.1 Nocardia sp. NPDC004722 | reverse complement strand
TCGATGAGGGCGCGTTGGTTGCGGCCCAGGCGACGCCGCCGAGGCCGAACGCATCGGGCTGATCACCGTGGCGGCCGACGATCCGGTCGCCGAGGTGGCCCGGCTGTGCGGGGAGCTTCGCAAGGGTTCGCCGCAGGGTCTGGCCGAGGCAAAGCAGTTGGTCAATGCCGATCTCCTCACCACCTTCGACAGCAAGTCCGAGGAGCTGGCCAAGCGTTCGGCCAGCTTCTTCGGCACCCCCGAGGTGATCGAGGGCATCACCGCGTTCATGCAGCGCCGCCCGGCGAGTTGGGCGCAATAGGCAACTCGGCAGAATAGGCATCCATGGCGACACCCCACGAACCCAAGCAGGACCGCAGCCGGGCCACCCGGCAGCGGCTGCTGGAGGCGACCATCGACTGCTTGGCCCAGACGGGCTGGGCGGCCGCGACGGTCGCCGTGGTCGCCGAACGCGCCGGGGTGTCCCGTGGTGCCGCCCAGCATCACTTCCCGACCCGCGAAGACCTGATCACCGCCGCGCTCGAGTACATGTTCGAAACCCGGATGGATCAGGTCAAGGCCGACGCCGAGGCCGTCACCGAGGTGGCGCAGGGCGCGGCCCGCACCGAAGCGGTGGTGGCGGGTCTCGTCGAGTCCTACACCAGCCCCTTGTTCAAGGCGGCGCTACAGGTCTGGACCCACGCCGCCGCCGACCCGGCCCTGCGCGAGCGAATCGTGCCGCTGGAAGCCCGCTTCGGCCGGATCTCCCACCGCATGGCCGTGGAGGCCCTCGGCGTCGACGACTCCGATCCGGTCACCCACCACCTGGTCCAAGCAACCCTGGACCTGGCCCGTGGGCTGGGGCTGGCCGACGTCCTCACGGATGATTCGCTGCGCCGGAAGGAAATCGTCCAGCAGTGGGCAGCGACCCTGCACGCCGCTCTCCCGGTTCCGGACTGACCCGGCGCAGCAGTATCGAATACACCGGTGGCGTAACGAGTTCCACCGCGATCATGGCGATGTAGAACGGGTGCGGCCAGCCGACGTAGGCCACGGTCAGCAGCCGCACCACACCGCCCAGGAAGAACACCAGCATGAGTAGATGGATCAGCCCGGCATTGCCGTCCAGATCCCTTGCGGCCCATAGGCATGCGATGCCATAGGCGAGAAACAGCACCATCGAGAACCGTACATCCCCGTCCAGTGTGGCATTGGGGGTGTTCGCGCCGATGATCGTGCTCGGCCCGATGAAGATGTGCGCCAACGCGATCAGCACGTCGACGATGCCGAAAACAATGAGATACCAACGCAATACGGTCTTCACGGCCGCCCTCCTCCGCGAAACGCACGCTAGTGTACGCGTGTCAACTAAGCTGCCTCGGAGCCTAACCCCGTTAGTGCACACGCGTCAACTAGTGTGGAGCGATGCCCCCGCGCCGCCGCCTGGCCCCTGACCAGCGCCGCGCCGAACTCCTCGAGGTCGGCGCGCGCCTGTTCGCCGAACAGCCCTACGAACAGGTCCAAATGGACCAGGTCGCCGAACTGGCAGGCATCTCGCGCACCCTGCTCTATCGGCATTTCCCCAAGAAGAGCGCCCTTTTCGCCGCGATCTACCAGCGTGCCGCCGACACCCTCCGGGATCAGGTCCGCATCGACCCCGACCTTCCCCTGACCGATCAGATCGCGGCCGGACTCGAGGCTCACTTGGACTACTTCGCCGCGAATCGCAATACCGTGCTGGCCGCCAATCGAGCCCTCGCGGGCGATCCGGTCGTGCAGGCCATCGTCTTCGGCGACCACGCCGCCATGCACGATGTAGTGCTGGCGGCCACCGGCTTGACCGGTCCGGAGCGCGCGACCATGTCCGCGGTGGTCACCTCCTGGCTGATGTTCGTGCACACGCTGTGCCTGGAATGGCTCGAACACGAAACCCTCACCCGCGCCCAGGTGCGCGGAGCCTGCCTGGGCGCTCTCACGGGTTCCCTTGCCGCCCTGAATGATCAGAACGCTCAGGCGTGATGGTGGCTGGGTCCCCAGGATGGGAAGGGATCGGCGTAGGTGAGCCACTCCCGTTGGCCCGCAGCGAGTTCGGCGTCGGTGAGCAGTGCCGAGTTCAGTAGGTCGCGGACGTGGGGGCGGTCGAGTTCGATGCCGATGAACACGATTTCCTGGCCCGGCGTCATATCGAGCGATTCCCAGTAGGCCCCGGCCTCGAAGGTCAGGTTCGGGCCCGCCTGGGACCAGATGGCGGCCAGGTCGGGGCGGCTGGCCAGCCAGAAGAAACCCTTGCTGCGCAACAGTCTTTGGAGCTGGGCCAGGGCGGCGTCCAGGCGTTCGGGGTGGAAGGGGCGATCGGCGGTGAAGGTGAGGCTGCTGATGCCGTATTCCTCGGTCTCGGGGGTGTGGCCGCCCGCGAGTTCCTCGTCCCAGCCGTCGAATTGGGCCGCGAGGTCCGGGTTGTAGCGGCCGGTGGCGAGCACCTCGGCGAGGTCGACCACGCCGTGCGCGGCATGCACGATGCGGGCGCCGGGGTTCAATCGCCGGATCGTGGCCTTCACCGTCCCGAGGGCGTTCGCGCTCACCAGATCGGTCTTGTTGAGCACCAGCACATTCGCGAACTCGACCTGATCGATGAGCAGATCGGCGATCGTGCGCGCATCGCCCTCTCCCGCTTGCAGATTCCGCTCCGCGAGCGCCTGACCCTTCACTACCTCGGAAAGGAAGGTCGAGCAGTCCACGACCGTCACCATGGTGTCGAGCCGGGCGAGTTCGCCCAGACGGAAGCCGTCCTCGAACTCCCACTCGAAGGTGGCCGCCACGGGCATGGGCTCGGAGATGCCGGTGGATTCGATGACCAGCTGATCGAAGCGGCCCTCCCGCGCCAGCGCGCCCACCGATTCGATGAGGTCCTCGCGCAGCGTGCAGCAGATGCAGCCGTTGGTCAGCTCGACCAGCTTCTCCTCGGTCCGGTCCAGATGGCCCTGGCCCGCGACGAGCGCCGCGTCGATGTTCACCTCGCTCATGTCATTGACGATGACCGCGACTCGGCGGCCTTCGCGGTTGGCGAGGATGTGGTTGAGCAGCGTGGTCTTGCCCGCGCCGAGGAAACCGGACAGCACGGTCACGGGGAGTGGGGCTGAAGTCATGCAGTTAATGATAACGGTTTTCATTTAGGGTGGTCGTTCGGGTGTGGCGTGAGCCCACTAGGGTCTGTGACGTGGAACTTCTACCCTTGGCCCCGAATGGCAAGACCCCGGTTCGCGCCCTGACCATCGCGGGCACCGACTCCGGCGGCGGCGCGGGCATCCAGGCCGACTCCCGCACCATGGCGCTGTGCGGCGTGCACGCGTGCGTCGCGGTCGCCGCGGTGACCGTGCAGAACACCCTCGGCGTCAGCGGGTTCCACGAGATTCCGCCGCAGATCGTGGCCGACCAGGTGCGAACCGTGGTGGGCGACATCGGAATCGGCGCGGCCAAGACCGGCATGCTGGCCTCGACCGCCATCATCGAGGCGGTGGCGGGCGTGTGCCGCGAGGTCGGCATCGGCCGCGACGGAGACATCCCGCTGGTGGTGGACCCGGTCGCCGCGTCCATGCACGGCGACGCGCTGCTGCACGCCGAGGCCCTGGACGCCATGCGGCACACCCTGATCCCGCTGGCCACCGTGGTCACCCCCAATCTCGACGAGGTCCGGCTGCTCACCGGCATCGACGTGGTCGACGATCCCTCCGCCCGCCGGGCCGCCGAGGCGCTCATCGCGCTCGGGGCGCGCTGGGCCATCGTCAAGGGCGGTCACCTGCGCACCTCCGAACAGTCCACCGACCTGCTCTTCGACGGCGACGTCTTTCATGAACTCCCGGCTCGCCGCCTGGCCACCGGCAACGATCACGGTGGCGGCGACACCCTGGCCGCGTCCATGTGCTGCGCGCTGGCCCACGGGTATTCGGTGCCGGACGCGGTGGCCTTCGCCAAGGAGTGGACCTTCCGCAGCCTGGAGGCGTCCTACGACCTGGGCAAGGGACACGGACCGGTCTCTCCGTTGTGGCGGCTGCATCTCGGCCCGGCCTAGCCGTTATCACAGGCTCCCAGGAAACTGCCAGGCAGGCCGCAGACTGATGTGAGTTCGGTGATCGAAATTGGTCACTATGAACGACACACAGACCGCCGTGCGGGCGGCGGAACCCGCAGAAGCAGTGACCGCGCCCGTCGTGGATGTGGTCGTTCCGGTGTACAACGAAGAGGTCGATCTGGGGCCGTGCGTGCGCCGACTGCACGCCTTCCTCACCCTGAACTTCCCGTTCACGGCGCGAATCACCATCGCCGACAACGCCTCCACCGACGGCACCCTCGAGGTGGCCCGGCAGCTGGCCGAGCAGCTCGACGGCGTGCGCGTGGTGCACCTGGACCGCAAGGGCCGCGGGCGCGCGCTGCGCGAAGTCTGGCAGTCCTCCGACGCGGAGATCGTCGCGTACATGGACGTGGACCTGTCCACCGACCTGAATGCGCTGCTGCCGCTGGTCGCGCCGCTGGTTTCCGGGCATTCCGATGTCGCCATCGGCACCCGGCTGGCGTCCTCCTCGCGGGTGGTGCGCGGGCCCAAGCGCGAGATCATCTCGCGCTGCTACAACCTCATCCTGCGCGCCTCGTTGCAGGCCAAGTTCTCCGACGCGCAGTGCGGTTTCAAGGCCATGCGCGGCGAGGTGGCCAAGCTGGTGCTGCCGCTCGTCGAGGACGGTGAATGGTTCTTCGACACCGAACTGCTGGTGCTGGCCGAACGCATCGGGCTGCGCATCCACGAGGTGCCGGTGGACTGGATCGACGACCCGGACTCCCGGGTGGACATCATCGACACCGCCCGCAAGGACCTGCAAGGCGTGTGGCGAGTCGGCCGGGCACTGACCACCGGTCGGCTGCCCATCAACGAGCTGCGCGCGGCCATCGGCCGGGAGCCGCTGGTCGAGGGCGTGCCGCTGGGCATGGTCGGGCAGCTGGTGCGCTTCGGCATCGTCGGCGTCACCTCGACCCTGGCCTACCTGCTGCTCTACGTGGTGTTGCAGGGCATCATGGGCGCGCAGGCGGCCAACTTCCTGGCGCTGCTGGTCACCGCGATCGGCAACACCGCCGCCAACCGCGCCTTCACCTTCGGGGTGCGCGGCGGCAGTCAGGCGGTGACACACCACTTCCAGGGCCTGATCATCTTCGGGGTCGGTCTCGCGTTGACCAGTGGCTCGCTCTACACACTGCACCACTGGGCGCCCGACGCGGCCGTGCATCTCGAGCTACTGGTGCTGGTGATCGCCAACCTGGTCGCGACCCTGCTGCGCTTCGTGGGTCTGCGCTGGGTGTTCCGCAATGCCGGAAAGCATCCCACGCCCCAGGTGGTCGGGTGACCACGATCGTTCCCGCGCCCCGCGGGCTCACCGACGACGGATTCCGGCTGCTGCACGTCGATTTCCCTGGCCGCTGCGACCACGGCGACCTGCCCTGTTGGATGGCACCCACCGATACACCCGCGCCGGGCGAAACACCCGCGCGACGAGACGACCGAGGAGGCGAACGATGACCGCGACACTGACCGAACGGCCCACCGCTCCACCCCCGGCCCAACCGGCCGCGGTCCGCGGCGACCGGCGCGAATACCTGGCCCTGGCCGCCCTTCTCGTCGGCACCGGCATCGCCTACCTTTGGAATCTGTCCGCGAACGGCTGGGCCAACTCCTTCTACGCCGCGGCCGTGCAAGCGGGCTCGGTGTCGTGGAAGGCCTTCTTCTTCGGCTCCTCCGACGCCGCCAACTCGATCACCGTGGACAAGACGCCACTGTCGCTGTGGCCCATGGAGCTGTCCGTGCGCGTCTTCGGACTGCACAGCTGGAGCATGCTGCTGCCGCAGGCCCTGCTGGGTGTGGCGTCGGTGGCGCTGCTGTGGGCGATCGTGCGCCGTCCCTTCGGGGCGAGCGCCGGACTGCTCGCGGGACTGGTGCTGGCCGTGACACCCATTGCGGCCGTGATGTTCCGGTTCAACAATCCGGACGCCATGCTGGTGTTCCTCATGCTCGCGGCGGCCTGGGCCATGGGCCGCGCGGTGGCCGACGGTCGTACCCGCTGGCTGCTGTTGACGGGTGCCTTCATCGGACTAGGTTTCCTGGCCAAGCAATTGCAGGTGCTGCTGGTGGTGCCCGCGCTGGCGCTCACCTACCTGATTGCGGGCCCGCCCAAGCTGGGCAAGCGCATCGCGCAGCTGTTCGGCGCGGCCGCCGGCCTGGTGGCGGGCGCGGGCTGGTGGGTGCTGGTGGCCGAACTGTGGCCCGCCTCGGATCGGCCGTACTTCGGTGGATCACAGCACAATTCGATCATCGAACTGACCCTCGGCTACAACGGCCTGGGCCGCCTAAACGGTGACGAGACCGGCAGTGTCGGCGGCTTCGGCGGCGGCGATATGCCGACCGGTGGCGGCGGCATGTGGGGCAGCCCCGGCATCGGGCGGTTGTTCCAGCCGGCGCAGGCCGGTCAGATCGCCTGGCTCATCCCGGCCGCGCTGATTCTGCTGGTCCTGGGAATCGCGCTGCGCGGCAAGCTGACCCGCACCGACCCGCAGCGGGCGACGCTCATCCTGTTCGGCGGCTGGCTGCTGGGCACCGGGCTGGTGTTCAGCTTCATGAAGGGCATCTTCCACCCGTACTACACGGTGGCGCTGGCCCCCGCGGTAGCGGCGCTGGTCGGCATCGGAGCGGTGCTCGCCTGGCAGCATCGGGACGCGCTGTGGGTCCGGCTCACGGCCGCACTCGCACTGGGGGCGACCACCGCGACCGCGTGGATCGTGCTGTCCCGCAGCACCTCCTTCGTGCCGTGGCTGCGCTGGGTGGTGCTGGTCGGCGGCATCGTCGCCACCCTGCTGCTGCTGATTCGCTTGTCACGCAAGGCCGGTCTGGCCGTCGCGGCGGCCGCGGTATTGGTCGGCTTGGCCGCGCCCACCGCCTACGCGATCGACGGCATCGCCACGGCCCACTCGGGCCCGATGCCCTCGGCGGGCCCGCAGACGATGGGCTGGGGTGGCCACGGTGGGCCACGCGGCGGTGGTCACGGCATACCGAACGGCCGCAATGCCGAGGGCGGACCCGGCGGACCGCGCGGCAACGGCAGTGCCAACGCCGGAAACGACAGCGGCCCCGGCGGATTCGGCGGCGCGGCGGGCAACATGATGATGGCGAGCACGCCCAGCGCCCGGGTCACCGCCCTGCTGGAGGCCGACGGCTCGGACTACACCTGGGTGGCGGCGACCGTCAGCTCCAACTCGGCGGCCGGATTCCAGCTGGCGACTCAGCTGCCCGTCATGCCGGTCGGCGGCTTCAACGGCAGCGACCCGTCCCCGACGCTGGCCCAGTTCCAGGAATACGTGCAGGTGGGCCGGATCCACTACTTCATCGCCGGCAGCCAGATGGGCGGCGGCGAGCGAGACGGCGGCTCCAACAATCAGAGCTCGCAGATCACCGCCTGGGTGAAGGAGCACTTCAACTCCCAGGAAGTCGACGGCATCACCCTCTACGACCTGACCGCTCCGAAAACCGCATAACCGGCGGGCTTGCCACCGCCGCAAAAGAACCGAGCGCCAGGACCCGATCCGGTCCTGACGCTCGGTTCTTCTCGCTACCCTGGATATGACGGTCGTCACGATCCAGGGAACTGCCATGAGCACGCCGCATCCCCTCAATGATGAGCATCGAGAAGCCTTCTGGCGCAGGGCCGGATGGGATCCACTGCTCCCGGATGCCGAGCGGGCGGCCATCGAACGCCGCTGGGACGACGAATCCATCGAGATCGCCGAGGTTTTCGGCTTCTGACCCGTTCGCGATTCCCGATCAGTTGGAGATGCCGGGCGCGCGACGCAGGTAGGTGTCGTCGGTGAGCTGCTCCACCAGAAAGTTCGCGATATCGGCGCGGGAGATCTTCAGGGACAGGCCGGATTCCGTGGCGGGGAAGCCGCGGCGGTAGGTGCCGGTGGCGGGGCCGTCGGTGAAGGCGCTGGGACGCACGATGGTCCAGTCCAGGTCGCTGGCCGCGACGTACTGCTCCTGCACCACGTGGTCGGCGTAGGCCTGGCGCAGCAGCATGCCGAACATGACGTACTTCCAGACGAAGTTCAGGTTGGCCCGGCTGTCGCCGACGCCCAGGGAGGACTGGCAGATCAGGCGTTTGACGCCGGTGCGGTCCATGGCCTCGATGATGCGGCGGGTGCCCTCGGCGCGGACCACGCCCTTGCGGCCCGCGCCCAGGGTGACGATGACCGCGTCCTGCCCGATCACCGTGCGCTCCACGGCGGCCGGGTCCAGGACGTCGCCGACCTCGACCCGCAGCCGCTCGTGCGGTGTGCTGATGTGCGCGGCATCGCGGGTCAGCACGGTGACCTGATGGCCGGATGCCAGCGCTCGTGCGACGACGTGGCGACCGACGGTCCCGGTGGCTCCGAAAATGGCTACCTTCATGGCTCTCACCTCGTGAAATTCGTTGTCGGGAAGGTGATTCCAGTACACCAACGGGAGCCGCCGGGAAACATCGTCGCGCGTCTCGCGAACATGCGAGATCAGCTCAGGCGGGCGAAGAACTCACGGATGTCGGTGACCAGGATGTCGGTGGCCTCGTGCGCCGCGTAATGCCCGGCCGCGTCGTTGGGGCTGGTGGAGCGGGACGAATTCACGTCGTAGGCATGCCAGCTGACGATGTTCTTGTGATCGCGATCGGCGAAGCGGCGCATGGACTGGAAATCGCCCTTGAACATGGCCAGCGCGGTCGGCACGGTGGTCGGGCCGGGGGTCTGCTCCGTGTCGTGGGCGTCCTCGAAGTAGAAGCGGATCGAGGAGGCGGCGGTGCCGGTCAGCCAGTAGATCGCCACATTGCCGATGATGAACTCGGCGTCCAGGCTTTCGCCCATGAGCTGGGAGTTCCAGCCCAGCAGGCCGATCGGCGAATCCGAGATCGCGAAGGCCACGGTCTGCGGCTGCTGGCTGTGCAGGGTGTTGAAGGAGAACTTGTTGTCCATGAACCACTGCAGGTGGCCCAGCGCCTCGTAATCCTCGGCGGCCAGGTCCGCCATCTCGGCCGGATCGCCGGACGGGAACGAGAACAGCTGCGTCACATGCATTCCCAGCAGCCGCTCGGGGGCGATGCGGGCAATTTCCGGCGAGACCATCGAGCCCGCGTCATTGCCGATCGCGCCGAAGCGCTGATAGCCGAGCCGGTCCATCAGCGTCACCCAGGCGCGGGCGGTGCGGCGGGTGCCCCAGCCGGTGCTGCGGGTCGGGCCGGAGAAGCCGAAACCGGGCAGCGAGGGGATGACCAGGTGGAAGGCGGGGGTGGCGGCGTCGGCCGGGTTGGTCAGCGGTTCGATGACATCCAGGTACTCCAGGATCGAGCCGGGCCAGCCGTGCGTCAGGATGGCCGGGGTGGCGTCCTCGCGCGGCGATCGGATGTGCAGGAAGTGGATGTCCTCACCCTCGATCTCGGTGGTGAACTGCGGGTAGGCGTTGAGCTTGGCTTCCAGTGCCCGCCAATCGAATTCGTTCAACCAGTAGTCGGCGAGGCCGCGCACCCGGTCGGCGGTGACGCCGTAGGAGTCGCCCACGCCCGGCAGTTCGTTGGGGTAGAGCGCCTTGCGCAGCCGCTCGTTCAGGTCATCGAGCTGGGCCTGGGGGACGTCGATGCGGAAGGGGCGGATGGCGGTGGCGGACTGGGCGTTCATCATTCTCTCCTAGTTGGAACGGAATGCTTCGTTCTGTTTCAACCATAACGGAACGGATCATTCCGTTCAAGTGGTATTCTCGGATTCATGCCGAAGACAGTCGAACCCGCAGCTCAGCGCGCTCTACCCGGCCGCAAGGCCCAGGCTGCCCGCAATGACGAACTCATCCTGGCCGCCGCCCGCGACGTCTTCCTCGCCGAACCCAAGGCCCCGATCTCGGCGGTCGCGGAACGCGCCGGGGTCGGTATCAGCGCCCTGTATCGCCGCTACCCGAGCAAGGAGCAGCTACTGCGCACCCTCTGCTACGACGGGCTGCGGCGCTACAACACCGAAGCCGAAGCGGCGCTGGAGAACTCCGACGGCTGGGCCGTGCTGGTCGACTTCCTGCACCGCGTGGTCGAAGCCGACGTGCACTCGCTGGTCGTGCATCTGGCCGGCACCTTCACCCCGGACGAGTCGATCCTCCCCGAAGTGCGGCGCTCGGCCGAACTCAATGCCGAGATCCTGCGCCGGGCACGGGAATCCGGGCGACTGCGGCCGGAGATCGATGTCGCGGACTTCGGCCTCATCCTCGAATCCTGCGCCGCCATCACGGTTCCCGATGCCGACCGCACCCGCCAACTCCGCCTCCGCGTGCTCACCTTGCTGATCGACGGCCTCGCTGCCACCACCGGCCTCCCCGGCCCCCCGCCCACCCCGGGCGAATTCGCACAACGCTGGCAACGCCGCGACCAGTAAGGCCCCCAGAAAACACACTCGCTCCAGCCGCCTGAACAATGATGAATCTCGTGTCTCGGCTCCGACTTCCAGAGGAAAGCCCTACTCGGAAGGATCTGTCATGAACTGGACTCTCGAAGTGGTCATCGTCCCCGTCTCCGACGTCGACCGCGCCAAGGACTTCTACAGCGACAAGCTCGGCTTCCATGTCGATCACGATGTTCGCCCCGCCGAGGGGATGCGCATCTGTCAGCTCACCCCGCCCGGCTCGGGCTGTTCCATCGTCATCGGGGAGGGTGCGGTGCCGAAGATGGAGCCCGGCTACCTCAAGGGACTGCAACTGGTCGTCCCGGATCTGCGGCGGGCGCACGCCGAGCTCGTCGAGCGCGGGGTGGATGTGACCGACATCCAGGTGCTGCCCGGACCGACCAACCCCGACGCGGATCCGCTGGACAACAGCGGCTTCATCTTCTTCGACGACCCGGACGGCAACAGCTGGTCCGTGCAGCAGATTTCCAGCCGGGCCTGACCTTTCCGGGTTGCTCGCCGGCTAGGACACCAGCCCTTCCACCTTCGCGATCAAGTCGACGATCCTGGTGATGCTGTCGATGCTGCGCAGTGGTGCCGGGATGCGCTGCAAGAGGCGGTGCCATTTGCCGACGACCCGTCGCGCGTCCGGTTCGGGGCGTTCGAGCTCCTCGATGAGCTCGGACACCTCGTCCGGATGGGCATCGGGTCCGGCGGTCGCGGGCAGCATCCCGCGCAGCTGTGCCAGTTCGTCGCGCAGCTGCTCCAGCGTTGTGCGCAGTTGATCGGTCTCCGCGGTGATGTTCATGGTGACCGGGCCGTGCATCTCGCTGGAATTGCCGATGCCGCCGATGTTTCCGGCCACGACATTGCCGCCGGTGATGTGCACGTCGCCAGCTGTGTGGTCCGTCATGACGAATTCTCCTGTCAGGTTGGTGTTCCCGGCGAGACGGCCGTCATCGAGGCGCCGTGCATGACGCCGCTGTTGTTGGTCCCGCCGATGGCGTTCGCGACTACGTTCGAGTTGCTGATGTAGGTGGCACTGGTGATCTGAGTGACGGCTTGATCGAATGCCGCTGTGGATATGCCCTTTTCGACCAGGAAGCGGTGCACTGCGTCGAATACCCTGCCGCGCAGGATGCGCTGGTAGCGCTCCAGATCGGTCACCTCGAAGAAGCTCGTGAATTCGGTCCCCGCACCGACCTCCCGGACGCTCTGCCGGGCACCGAAGGCGTGCGCGGCCTCGGCCGGAGAACGCCAGGCCCCGCTTCTGATTCCGCTGCGTTCACGTACCCACCGCCAGAGAGTGCCGATCCGGCTCGGGATGGTGGTCGGCAGCAGCGCGAATTCGCCCAGGGCCTGCCAGATCTCGGGCAGCACCGGTATCCGATGCTCATCCACTGCGCGATAGGCGTTGTCGATGGGTGGCAGCACGAAGGCTTGCCATTCGAGAAACAGCGTGCGTTGCTGGCAGCCGACGTGCAGGAATGTGGATACGGCCAGTTGCCGCTCCCAGCCCTCGACGCGATAGCAGCGGAAATATCGCAGCCATTCCGGGGAGGTGTTCTGCAGGTTGGCCCAATCCTCCGGGCGCATTTGCGGGTTCAGCCCCGTTTCCAACTGCCGGAGCAAGGGCTCCGCTTCGGGATAGTGCAGCAGATGGCCGGAGGAGAGCAACGCCCAGTGCGCAATGTACAGTTCGGAGAATCGCCAGCCGGGGGTGAGTGTCGGCGTCTCTCGCAGGGCCATCAGATCTTTGCTGATGAAGTCCTGCAGTTCCATCGGGTCGAACGTGGGCACCGAACCATTGGCGCCCGGTTTCGCGGGATGCAGGTCGAAAGTGGTCGACCAACTCCATTTCTCGAGACGAATCCCCGCGCCCACGAACGGATTCACGCCCCGATGGACAATCAGCTCGGCGGGGTTGAATTGTCCGGAGGTACACGCATCCGCCGCGGCGAAGCGAGACAGTCGGGCCGCGTACGGCGTGGCTGCGCGGTCGGCAGCCGCGCGCAGTGGTGCGTCACGGTGATACCTGCCGAAGCGATACCACCCATTGACCACATAACGCCGGACCAGAGCCTGTGTCAGTAGCAGGCCGAAGAGCGCCATCTGGATGAGCAGCGTCACCGCGAACAGATTCGATTCATCCGGTGAGTTCTGGCGATTCGTCGCCAGCAGCGTGACACCGGTGACCATGGTGATCAGAACGATTCCCAGGGTCCCCCAGAGGAGGTAGGTCAGCCACCATCGGACCCAGCCCGGAAGTTGGTAAGGCACACCGGGTTTCCCGAATGCCTTGGCAGCCGTTGTCGTCACGAGGGCTGCGGCGAGCCGCCATGCCATCGCGGAGGCCAGCCAGGCCGCGACGATGAACGACGCGATGGCGGTGAGCAATCCCAGCAGGATCAGTACTGTCGTATCGACCACGACGCGGCGTAACCGTGCCGAGGCCGCTTCCCTCAGCACCACCTCTGCGCGGACGCCGGGTGAGGGAGGTACCGCCCGTCTGGGTTCGGCCAGGAATTCTTCGATCAACTGATCTGCCAGTTGGTCGTCGAGGTGTACCGCGGCAGCGAGATATCGAGTGGCCTCATCCGCCGCCGCGGGAACCGGCCGAGTCACAATTGCCCGATTCGAATGTGTACAACACGATTGCCCATGCTTCCCCCTACAGCCATTCGAGCAGTGCACTCACGGTAGCAATGCCGTCCGGCGGGAAGGGGTGGAATTCAGGGAAGTCGATCGAATGTGCGTGCCCCGAAATGGATGCACGCACACTCGAATTCCGGTTTATACGACGGGCAGGTAGACCTTGTTGCCTGCGTCGGCGAATTCGGCGGACTTTTCGGCCATGCCTGCTTCGATGGCGGAGACGTGGGTGAGGCCGTGTTTTTCGGCGTAGTCGCGGACGTCCTGGGAGATGCGCATGGAGCAGAACTTCGGGCCGCACATGGAGCAGAAGTGGGCGGTCTTGGCGGGTTCCGCGGGCATGGTCTCGTCGTGGTACTCGCGCGCCGTGTCGGGGTCCAGGGAGAGGTTGAACTGGTCGGTCCAGCGGAACTCGAAGCGAGCCTTGGACAGCGCGTTGTCGCGGTCCTGGGCGCGCGGGTGCTGCTTGGCCAGGTCGGCGGAGTGGGCGGCGATCTTGTAGGTGATCACGCCGACCTTCACGTCGTCGCGGTTGGGCAGGCCCAGGTGCTCCTTCGGAGTCACGTAGCAGAGCATCGCGGTGCCGGCCTGGGCGATGATGGCCGCGCCGATGGCCGAGGTGATGTGGTCGTAGGCGGGCGCGATATCGGTGGCCAGCGGGCCGAGGGTGTAGAAGGGAGCCTCCTCGCAGAGCTCCTCCTCCAGCCGCACGTTCTCCACGATCTTGTGCATCGGCACGTGGCCGGGGCCCTCGATCATCACCTGCACGCCAAAGGATTTCGCGATCTTGGTGAGCTCGCCCAGGGTGCGCAGCTCGGCGAACTGGGCCTCGTCGTTCGCGTCCGCGATGGAGCCGGGACGCAGGCCGTCACCGAGGGAGAAGGTGATGTCGTACTTGGCGAGGATCTCGCAGAGTTCGGCGAAGTTGGTGTACAGGAACGATTCCTGGTGATGCGCCAGACACCACGCGGCCATGATCGAGCCGCCGCGCGACACGATGCCGGTGACGCGCTTGGCGGCCAGCGGCACGTAGCGCAGCAGCACGCCCGCGTGCACCGTCATGTAGTCGACGCCCTGCTCGGCCTGCTCGATCACGGTGTCGCGGTAGATCTCCCAAGTGAGCTTGGTGGGATCGCCGTTCACCTTCTCGAGCGCCTGGTAGATCGGCACGGTGCCCACCGGGACGGGGGAGTTGCGCAGGATCCACTCGCGGGTCTCGTGAATGTTCTTGCCGGTGGAGAGATCCATGATGGTGTCGGCGCCCCAGCGGGTGGCCCACACCATCTTCTCGACCTCCTCGGCGATGGAGGAGCTCACGGCCGAGTTGCCGATGTTCGCGTTGATCTTCACCGCGAACTTCTTGCCGATGATCATCGGCTCGGACTCGGGGTGCTTATGGTTGGCCGGGATGACCGCACGACCGGCGGCGACCTCGTCGCGAACCAGTTCCGGCGCAACGCCTTCACGCTTGGCGATGTAGTGCATCTCGGCGGTGATCACGCCCTGACGCGCCCAGTTGAGCTGCGTCGGCGGGCCGTCGACCTGCGGCTTGTCCCACTCGTCGCGGAGCTTGGGGAGCCCGCCCTCGAGGTCGATGGTGGCGGTGGCGTCGGTGTACGGACCGGAGGTGTCGTACACGTCGAAGTGCTCGCCATTGGTGAGGTTGATGCGTCGCACCGGCACGTTCAAAGTCGTGCCGTTGGCCTCGACCTGCTCGTAGTGCTTGACGCTGCCTTCAATGGGACCTGTTGTCACGGTGTCGACGGGCGCAGATGTGCTGGAGACACGACTCGATGACATTTGAATCCTCCCTACGCCGGCATTACCCGGTCAGGTTCATACGGTCGACGGCCCTAGCCGTCCTCTCAGCCCGCTGGTGCGAGCCCCCGTTGGCAGTAACTTTCCAGCCGACCATACCTGGTCCCGGGACGCGAACGCCCCGGGACCGTGGAATATACGATCCGGTCTGATCAGCGCTCTTGCGGTCCGATGGGCCAGCCGAGCGCCCCGAAGGCCGCGTTCAACGCGATCTCGGTCTGGGTGGCCAGCGCGTCCACGCTGGCGTACATGCTGATCACATTGTCGGTGCGGCAGCCCACCGGATCGGCCGCGCCGGGAGCCAGCCGCGACTTGATCCAGTTGAAGGCATCGGCCATGCCGAGCGTGGTCAGCGTCAGATGCTCGCTGAGGTGATCGCGCTTGTAGTAGACGGAAGTGCCACCGTCACACCACTGTTGGACCATGCGGTCGTTGGTGTACCACGGCACCGCCTCGTCGTAGACGCCTTGATAGACCATGGTCGGCGCGGTCGGCGGATTGCTGCCCAGCACCGTTGAATCGAAGACCTCCTTGATCTCGGGCAAGGCCAGGAAATCCGCGATCGGAATCGTCAGCATCCGTTGGTAATCGGTGAACATCAGATTCAGCACATTGCGCACCAGGCACTGATTCGCGGTCCGGTCCATGACCGCCCGGCCCTCCGGCGTCAGGTACTTGTCGGTGGTCTCCGCGAACTTCGGGTACGCATTGCGCAGTGACGCGATCCCGACGCCGATCAGGCTGGCGAACATGGAACCGTTGACGTGCAACAGTGATTCGACATCCGAGACCGGCGCACCCATCGCGATGGCCTTCACATTCAGTTCCGGCGCGTAGCTCGGCTGCATCTCCGCCGCCCAGCCGCTGCCCATGCCGCCGCCGGAGTAACCCCACAGGGCGACAGGCGTATTCGCGCCGTCGAGCCCCAGCGGCTGGAACGCCTCGGCGGCGCGCACGCTGTCGAGAATCATGTAGCCGGGTTCCTTGGCGACCGCGAGATGCCCGTTCAGGCCCTCGTAGTCGGGCACATTGATGGCGTAGCCCTGGCTGATGGACGCCGCCAGTTCCAGGTATTCGACGGTGGAGTGAATGCCTTCCAGCGCGGGCAGCCCGCCGCCCTGCTGCAAGACGAACGACGGCGCGCAATTCGGCGAGGTGCTGTCGTAGAAGAACTGGTGCGAGACCAGTGGCCTGCTGTGAGAAGTGTTGGCCCCCTCGGGAATCGCCACCGTGGTGGCCGCCACCGTCGGCTGGCCGAACAGGTCGGTGGTGCGGTAGAGCAACTGCCAGGACCGCACGTGCACCGGCAGCACGGTGAGCACGGCCAACTGCACTTCGCGGCTGCGCAGAATGGTGCCCGGATCGCTGGCCTCGAAGCCGTCGGGTGCTTGATAGAACGGATCTACATTCAGTGGAAGTGGTTGTGCGGCAGCTGTTCCCGCCGTATATCCCCCGAGCAGCACGGCCGAGGCGGCCGTCAATGCCGTGGCGAGCGCGGCTGCGAACAGCCGTCTACCCCGCCTTCGGCGATCCCCTTCGATTGCCACGTCTGTGTTCCCTTCCTCGACGTGACAGCGATTACAACACGGTATCCACTTACCAACAAGATGTCTTTCTGAAATGACCTTGGCTATCGTCTAGGCATGTCCCGCAGCAAATCCGCCGCGCCGACCGACCGGACCCCCGTGCGGCGTCGCATCCGCGGCCTCGACGCCGACGAGCGCAGCGCCCAGCGCCGCCGCCAGCTCCTCACCGCTGCCACCGATCTCTTTGCCCGCCAAAGTTATTCGCTGACCTCGATCGAGCAGATCTGCCAGCACGCCTACGTCGGCACCAAGGGCTTCTACGATCACTTCGACAGCAAGGAAGCCTGCTACACCGCCCTGCTGGAACAAATCAGCACCGGCATCCAGCAACGCGTTGCCCAAACCGCCCTCGACACCACCGATTCGGACTGGCCCACCCGCCGCGCCGCCATCATCGCCGCGTTCGTCCACGCCATCGCCGACGACCCCCGCCTCGCCAAGGTCACCTTCGGCGAGGCGGGCGGCATCTCCCCGGCCGTCGAGGCCCAACGCCGCTCCAACCGCCGCTGGTCCGCCGAATTCCTCAAACACCAATGGCTGCAAGGCGGCCCGGACACCGACCGAACCCTGCTCCCCTTGGCCCTCGCCACCATCGGCGGCATGTTCGAACTGGTCGCAGACTGGCTCCACCACCACGACGACGGCGGCGCCCCGGACTCCGTCGAAACCCTCACCGCCGACCTGACCCATTTCGTCGCCGTCGTAGACGCGGGCCGCACCGCCCTCGCCTAGCAGATCGACCGGTGGTGCACGCGCTACCCAATTGAAACGACATCGGCGACTATGAGGGTCACGTTGCCGGGACCGCCATGGCGCAAGGCCAATTCGATGAGTCGATCGGCGCGCTCACTCGGTGTGACATTCGCCCGCAAGACATCTGCGATTGCCTCTTCACTCACTACGTCCGAAAGTCCGTCGGTGCACAACAGGTAACGGTCTCCGGCGTGGGGTGTGTGATTGGCAACAATCATTTCCGTACGTCTGCCATTGAGAATGCGCGAGGGGTCACCGCGCATGGTAATCCGCGTGAGCTTGCCGTTTCGGAGTCGGTACCCATGTGAGTTACCGATATAGGCCAGCCCGATCGACTGACCTGTGAACAACATCGCGGTGAGTGTGGTGCCCATTCCGGCCAGTTCCCGCTGCTCTGCTGTAAGTGCGGCGATGGCGGTATTGCCCTCTCTTACGGCTTGCCTCAGCTTGGCGACCGGGTCGGCGCCTGGGTCCTCACCGTCCAGCCGGGCCAAGGTCGCGATCATCAGCTGAGAGGCCACCTCGCCAGCGGGTGCGGCGCCGGCGCCGTCGGCCACAGCGAGCAAATGAGCACCGGCGTAGACCGAATCCTCATTGTTCGATGCGACCAGTCCACGATCGGAACGGGCTTGGTATCGCAACGCTAGGCCCTGCGGCAATGGCTGCTGCGGCGGAATCTGCTGAAATGGATATCGCTGTGACAGTGCTTGCTCGGCCGCTGTGGAGAGCTGACCACAAGTGCCATAACGGTCTCCCGGATCCTTGGCCAAAGCCTTGGCGATGATGGCGTCGAAGAGTTCGGGCAGGCCGGGCACATTGTCGCTCGGCTTGGGAGGCGGATCGTAGAGGTGGCCCTTCATCACCGCAGCGACCCTGTTGTCGCCGAATGGGGGTATGCCGCTGAGCAGTCGGTAGAGGGTGCAGCCGAGATGATAGACATCGGTGCGTGGGTCGACCCTATCGCCCAAGATCTGTTCGGGTGCCAGCCAATACATTCGGGGAAAATCCGCGCCTGTCAACTCGGGGACGAGGTTGCCACCGAAGTTGGTGAGCATTGCCCGTTCGGCCTCGTTGTCTCGGCTGAGCAGCACATTGGATGGATCCACCCGGCCATGTGCGACGCCGCTGCGGTGAGCGTGGTCCAATCCGTCTGCCAACTGTGCCGTTAATCGGACCGCACGTCTCGGAGGCAACGGGCCAGGCTCGTTGTCGAGCAGCGCCTGCAAGGTGTCGCCGCCTTCGATGAGCTGGGTCGAGACCCACAAGACAGCATCCGTGGCCGAACTGTGGCCGTGGATTTTGACGATATTTTCGTGCTCGAGGCCGGTGGCTCGTGCCAATTCAGCAAGGAATCTTGTGCGTGACTCGGCGGTGGGTGGATTGGATGCGTTGCGGATCTTCAAGGCGATCGTGTCGTTCCGGTTGCGGTCCCATGCCGAATACACGGACCAGCCCTGTCCCTCGGAAAGCTGGCGTCGGATGAGGAAGTCTCCCAGGGGTTTTCCGGCCTTGGGGACGTCGGGTAGAAGCTGTTTGGGGTCGGCGGCCTTGCTGCTGGCTCTATACGGTGTGGTTCTTGGCCGGCTGGTCCGTGCGAGACTTCTCGACCGTCCACCGAGGGCCGCCACTGCGTCGGCGACCAATTCGCTGCAGGTGCCGAAGCGGTCACCCGGCTGCTTTGCCAAGGCCTTCGCGATCACATCGTCGAAGTCGGTGGGCAGCGCGTACACCACCTGGCTGGGCCGCGGGGGAGTTGAAAATAGATGCGCTCCCATCACTGCGGCGATATCCGCTGCAGGGAAGGGCTTTCGGCCGGTTATAAACTCGTAGAGAGTGCATCCGAGCGAATAGACGTCAGCTCGATGGTCGACCGCAGCGCGCGGGTCGAACCGTTCAGGTGCGGCATAAGCGTAGGTCAACGGGGCTGCCCGTGCGGTCAACGTAGCGTCGAGCGGTCGTGCGATTCCGAAGTCGGTCACGACAACTCGTTCGTCTTGCCCGTCTCGATCTATCAGCAGGTTGAGCGGTTTCACGTCTCGGTGCACAACTCGGTTACCGTGGGCGTGGTCTAGTCCGCGCGCGGCCTGTGCGATGAGCCGTACGGCCCGATCCGCAGGAAGTCGGCCGCCCTCGCGGGTCAAAAGATCCGCAGCGTCGCCTCCGGCTACGTAGCGCATCGAAATCCACAACACGTCATTGTCGGGCCCGCTGAAATCTTCGATGCGAATGATATTTGGATGTTCCAGCGAGGCGATGAGCTCCGCCTCACGGGCGAACCTGCGGCGTAGCTCGAGCCGCGCGGCGATCTTGTCCTCGGTGGCTAGGGTCGGATCGGCTTGTGTATCGTCGAGCAGCACCTTCAACGCCACCTGACGAGGTAATCGCGGATGCCGAGCCAGATACACGGCTCCCATGCCACCGATCGCCAGTACGCGTTCGATCTTGTACCCGGCGAAGACGGTTCCAGGCTGAAATCTCACCCCCGCCAAACCTTTCCAAGTCCTGCTCAAACGCATGATAGACGCCGTGAGCACGGTATGGAGGTGGCCTTGGAGAGGAGGGATCAATCGCGGGAGGTGAGCATGATGTCGCGCAGCGTTTCGCGCAGCCAGGTGTGGGCGGGGTCGGCTTCGTTGCGGGGGTGCCAGGCCAAGGCGTAAGGGAGGGGTGGGGTTTCGACGGGGAGGTCGAAGGTGGTGAGGCCGAGTTGTTCGGCCATGGGGCGGGCGCAGGCGGGGATGTTGCCTAGTAGGTCGCTGTTGCGGAGGAAGAAGAGGGAGCCGGTGATGCCGGCTACGGAGGCGGTTACTTCGCGGCGGAGGCCACGCTGGGCGAGGGCGTCGTCGATGGGGCCGGTGAGGCGGCCGCGGCGGGAGGCGGCGAGGTGGCGGGCGGTGACGTAGTCCGCCAAGCGAATCGTGTTGCCGCGCAATAGGGGATGGTCGGCACGCGCCGTGCCGACCATGCGGTCCTCGAAGACCGGGGCGATGTGGATTTCGGGGGCGCGGTCGCCGATGATGCCCATCTCGAGGTCGGCTTGGCCGTCGCGGAGCATGGGGGTGTCGGTGTGGCCCTCGTTGAGGAAGCGCAGCGTGATGCCGGGGGCCTCGGCGGCGGCGCGTTCGACCAGGGTGGGGCCGAAGACGGCGGCCATGGCGTAGTGGGCCAGGACGGTCAGGTCGCGGGTGACGGTGCGGACGTCGGCGGTGCGGGCGGCGGAGAAGAGGCGTTGCATCCGCTCGACGAGGTCGCGGACCTCCGGCTCGATGGCCAGCGCGTGCGGGGTCGGGACCATGACGCGGCCCGCGCGGACCAGGATCGGGTCGCCGATGCTGCGGCGGATGCGGCCGAGTGCCCGGCTGACCGCCGGCTCGGAGAGGCGGAGGCGTTCGGCCGCGCCGGTCACGCTGTGCTCGGTGAGCAGAGCATCCAGGGTGACCAGCAGGTTCAGGTCCAGGCCCCGGAGGTCGGTGGATTGCGTGCGGTGCATGTATTCCATAATAAAGATGCATTTGAGTAATGCCGTGGGCGGCTTTAGCGTGGAATTCGTTCCGTCCGGATGGTGACGGAATTCCAATTTCCCATTGCCGTTTGGAGTACATCCATGTCCACAGTCGTGTCCGGAGTGCCGGTCACAGAAGCCCGCGTCGCCGGGCCGCCACGCGCGGTGCTGCTCGCTGTCTGCGCCTGCATCATGGTGGCGCAGTCCATGGTGGCGGCGATCAACCTGTCCATTCCCCTGCTGGCCGCCTCGTCGCTGCATCCGCGGCCCGCCGAACTGTTGTGGGCCGTCGACGCCTACGTGATCGTGTTCGCCGCGCTGCTCATTCCGGCCGGGGCGCTCGGCGACCGATACGGGCGCAAGGGCGCATTGCTCACGGGGCTGGGCCTTTTCGCGGCGGGTGCGTTGACCAGCGCCCTGGCCGTGTACCCGGCCGTGCTCATCGCGGGCCGTGCCGTCTCGGGCGCGGGCGCGGCGCTCATCATGCCCGCGACCATGTCGATCCTCGTGCAACTGTCCCCGGACGCGAGGACCCGGGCGCACGCGCTGGCCACCTGGACGCTGTCGCTGGGTCTCGGTGGAGCGCTGGGCAATATCGGTGGCGGGGTGTTGCAGGAGTTCCTGCCGTGGCAGTCGCTGTTCTGGGTGATGGTGCCGACCGGCCTGCTGCTCATGGTGGTGGTCGCGGTGGTCACGCCGAAAACCCCGCGCCGCGAAGCGAATCAGGATCCACTGGGGGCGCTGCTGCTCACCGCCGGATCGGTCGCCCTGCTGTACGGCATCATCGAGGGCCCATCACACGGCTGGGGTTCGGTGGAGGTGCTGGCCGGATTCGGGCTCGGCATCGTCCTGATCGCGGTGCTGATAGGGCATTCGCTGCGCTCGCCGCATCCGCTCATCGACCCGCGCGTCTTCCGCTCCCGGGCGCTGTGCGTGGCCGTATTGGGCACGGCCACCACCTTTTTCGGTCTCTTCGCGCTGTTCTTCGTGAACTCGCAGTACCTGCAATACGTGAAGGGCTTCTCCCCGGCGGCCGCGGGCCTGGCCATCGTGCCGCTCACCATCGGCATGATCCTGGTGCCCCGCTACGCGGTGCGGCTGGAAGCCGGAATGGGGCCGCGGCTTCCGGCGGCGGGCGGGCTGGCCGTCATCGGCGCCGGCCTGCTGCTGGTCGCGACCGCCGACGCGAGCACCCCGTACCCGCTGTACGCGGTCTACCTGGTGCTGCTGTCGTTCGGGATGGGCTTCGCCGCACCGGTGCTCACCACCGGTGTCATGGCCAACCTGCCCGCCGACCGCTCCGGCATGGGCGCCGGATTGAACTCCGCCGCACGCGAATTCGGCGCCGCGATCGGTGTCGCGCTGATCGGCACCCTGATGGCGTCACACGCGGGGGACGGTGCTCACCATCCGGCCGCCTTCGCCGACAGCATGGGCGTCGGCCTCGGCGTCATCGGCGTCCTGGTGCTGGTCTGCGCCGGTGTGGTCGCCCTCGGCTACCGGCGCTGACTCCTCCAACCCGATCCGCTTGTGCAGCGCCGCAAGCGGTTTCGGGGCCCACCAGTTGCCGGTGGACATCAACCGCATGAGCGCGGGGGCGAGCAGGCCGCGAATGATGGTGGCATCCGAGACCACCGCCAACGCCAGCCCGATGCCGAACAACTTCATGGGCGCGACCTCGGAGGTGGCCACCGCCAGCAGCACCACCGCCATCAAACCCGCGGCGGCAGTGAAGATCCGGCCGGTGCGGGCCACCCCGAGCGCCACCGAGCGAGTATTGGCCGCCGGACCGCGATCCGAGGCCAGCCACTCCTCGCGAATCCGCGACAGCAGGAAGACCTCGTAGTCCATGGACATGCCGAAGGCCAGGCAGAACATGAGGATCGGCATGAACAGATCGAGGCTGCCGGTCGAGGTGAAGCCGAGCAGGCTCGACAGGTGGCCCTGCTCGAAGATCCAGATCATCGCGCCGAAGGTCGCGGTCAGCGAGAGCATGTTCAGTAGCAATGCCTTCACCGGGAGCACGACGCTGCCGGTGAACAGGAACAGCAGGATCAGCGTGATGATCGCGATCAGTCCGGCCGCCAACGGGATTCGGCTGATCACCGAGTCCATGGTGTCCTCGTTCAACGCGGCCGCGCCGCCGAAGAGCACCTCGCCGGGCGCGGGCACCGCGCGCAGCGCCGCGAGTTGCGCCTTGCCCTCGGCGGAGTACGGGGCGACCGTGGTGCCGACGGAGAGATAGGTCCCGCCGGGCCCGATCATCTGCGGCACACCGGCCGCCATCTTCTGACCGGTCGCGTACACGCCGTCGCCGGACAGCACCGCGGCGACGCCCGGCACCTCCGACAGCTGCTTGGCGTACGCGCCGATTTCCCCTGCGTCACCGTGGAATCCGGGCAGGGTCACCACCGCGCTGGAGGCCATATCGGCATTGAAGTCCTGCCGCAGCGCGTCACCCACCTGGCGGCTGGACGCGAACGTCCCGATCACGCGATCGTCCGGCGTCCCGAAATGCGCCTTCAGGAACGGTGATCCGAGCGCGAGCAGCACCGCCGCCGCGACCACCGCGACCGGCAGGGCGCGCTTCATCACCCCGGTGACGAGCCGGTACCAGAACGTCCGCTCGATCGGCTTCGGTGCCGGCTCGCCGCGACCGAGCAGGCGGCGCACCGGTTTCCGCAGATCCCAGGCATTCACCCGATCGCCGAGCAGCACCAGCGCGGCGGGCAGCAGCAGCACCGACGCGCCCACCGCCGCCACCACGACGGCGACACCGGCGTAGGCGAAGGACTTGAAGAACGGCTGCGGGAACACCGCCAGCGCGGCCAGTGCGAGGGCGACGGTCAGCCCGGAGAACACCACGGTGCGGCCCGCCGTTTGCACCGAGCGCAGGATCGCGGCACGGGTATCGAGCCCGTTGCCGAGCTCCTCGCGATAGCGACTGACGATGAACAGGCTGTAGTCGATGGCCAGCGCCAGCCCGAGCGCACTGGTCATATTGAGCGCGAAGATCGACACGTCCATGACCGTGGTGAGCCCGCGCAGAATGCCGAGCGTCGCGGCGATCGCGAACAGCCCCACGCCGACCGGCAGCAGCGCCGCGATCACGCTGCCGAACACCAGCACCAGCAGCAGCGCCGACACCGGCACCGCGATGGCCTCGGCCAGCAGCAGATCCTTCTCGACCTGATGGTTGATGTCGGCGAAGGTGCCCGCCATGCCGCCGACCCGCACCTGCACGCCGTCGTGGTCGCCGTTCAGTTCGGTGGAAATATCGGCGGCCCGGGTCTGCACCTCGGTGTCGGTGCCGGTGACCGTGGCCATGATGAGCCCGCGGTTGCCGTCCTTGCTCTTCAGCGCGGTGGCCAGATCGGCGCGGGTGGTGAGGCTGGTCCAATAGGACTGCACCCCGGTCACATTCGGATTGTCGCCGAGTTCGTCGGTGACGCGCTGCGCCTCGGCGCGCACGTCCGGGCTGTTGACGCCGCCGTCGCCGCTCACCATGACGATGAGATTCGGATTGCCGCCGGGGAAGTTCTTCGTGATGAAGTCGTTGGCGCGCACCGACTCCAGCGAGTCCGTCAGATAGCCGCCGCCGACCATGTGGTCCTTCACGGTGGCCCCGAAGCCACCGCAGATCAGCATGAGCAACAGCGCGGCGACCAGGACCGCGCGCGGGCGTGCCATGGCGAACCGGGCAGAACTGGTCAACATTGACGCAACCTCCGACGGTCTTCAGACGTCGGAACGGTAGCGTTCCTGGTCTACCGCTCGGTAGGTGCAGTGACCATGGTCATGGTGATGTGGTTCAGCTATCAAACAGCTTTCGCGACTCGACCGCGAACCTCGCCGAGCTCCAGGTGGCCGCCGCCGACCGCGGGAGCGGTGGCGGTGATGACGATTTCGTCGCCGTCGTTGAGGAAGGTGCGCTGCACCCCGTTCAACTCGATGGGTTCGGTGCCGCCCCAGCTCATTTCCATCAGCGACCCGCGCTCGCCGCGTTCCGCCCCGGAAATGGTGCCGGAGGCGAACAGGTCGCCGGTGCGGGTGGAGGCCCCGTTCACCGTCATGTGCGCGAGCATCTGCGCGGGCGACCAGTACATGCGCCGGAACGGGGGAGTGGAGACCAGTTGGTTGTTCCAGCTGACCCGTAACTCGATATCCAGCCCCCAGGCCGCCTCGTCGCGCAGATACGGCAGCGGTTCGGGCACCTGCGCGGGCAGCGGAATCCGTGCCTCGGTCAGCGCGTCCAGCGGAGTCACCCACGCCGACAGGCTGGTTGCGAAGGACTTGCCGAGGAACGGGCCCAGCGGTTGCCCCTCCCACGCCTGGATGTCGCGCGCCGACCAGTCGTTGACCAGCGCCACCCCGAAGACGTGCTCGGCGAATTCACCGGTCCCGATGGGCGTGCCGAGGGGCGACCCCGCACCCACCAGAAAACCCAGCTCGGCCTCGATGTCCAGGCGGCGGCTGGGCCCGAAATCCGGTGCGCCGGAATCAGTCCGGCGCTGCCCGTGCGGCCGGATGATCTCGGTGCCCGACACCACCACCGTGCCCGAGCGCCCGTGATACCCCACCGGCAGATGCCGCCAATTCGGCAGCAGCGGTTCCCCGTTCGGCCGCAGCATGCTGCCGAGCGCGGTGGCGTGATCGAGGCTGGCGTAGAAGTCGACATAGTCGCCGATCTCCACCGGCAGATCCAGCCGCACCGCCCGCACATCGTGCACCGCCGCCGCGGGCAGCTCCGCGTCGGCCGCCGCGGTGACCCGCTCGCGCACCTCCCGCCAGCACTGCGGGCCCTGCGTCATGAAGGCGTTCAGGCTGGGCTGATGGAACATCGGATCATCCAGCGCCACCGCCAGATCGATGATCGAATCACCCAGCCGCACCCCTACCCGCGGCTCCTCGCCCAGCGGGCGGAACACGCAGTACGGCAGGTGGGTCGGCCCGAACCCGGACCCTTCCGGCACCTCGATACGCACCCGGCTGCTCATCTCCCCTTGCACCTTCCCCGTCACCTGCCCGCTCCGCTCGACACTCAAATCCACTGGCTCGGGCCGCGACCCGACCAGGTCCAGGCGTAGCCCGGATCCTCACACGCCAACGCACCCTCACCCAGCTGCAACGGATGGAAGGTGTCCACCATGACCGCCAGCTCGTCGAAGAACTCGAGGCCGATACTGCGCTCGTAGGCCCCCGGCTGCGGCCCGTGCGCGTATCCGCCCGGATGCACTGACACCGAACCCAGCCCGATGCCGGATCCCTTGCGCGCCTCGTAATCTCCGCCGCAATAGAACATGATCTCGTCGGAGTCCACATTGGAGTGGTAGTAGGGCACCGGAATCGAGAGCGGGTGGTAGTCCACCTTGCGCGGCACGAAATTACAGATCACGAAGTTCTGGCCCTCGAACGCCTGATGCGCGGGCGGCGGCTGATGCACACGGCCGGTGATGGGTTCGAAATCGGCGATGTCGAAGGTGAACGGGTACAGGCAGCCGTCCCAACCCACCACATCGAACGGATGGGTGGCGTACACCATGCTGGTGCCCACGATCTGACCGGCCGGGCGATGCTTGACCAGCACCTCCACATTCTCGCCCGTCGCGGTCGCGAGTTCGGTGGGCGCGTGCAGATCCCGCTCGCAGTACGGGGAATGCTCCAGGAACTGGCCGTATTTCGAGAGGTACCGCTTGGGTGGGGTGATGTGCCCCGAGCCCTCGATGAGATAGGCACGCAACGGTTCCGGCCCGTCCGGAATCCAGCGGTGGGTGGTGGCGCGCGGGATCAGCACCTGATGTCCCTGCCGCACCGGCAGTGACCCGAACACGGTTTCCACCCGCCCGGAACCGGATTCGATATAGGCGAGCTCGTCACCGACGGCATTGCGGTACAGCGCCGATTCCCGCAGCGCCGCCACATACGAGATGCGCACATCGGCATTGCCGAGCAGCAGCCGCCGCCCCGTCACCACATCGCTCTCGCCCGGTTTGTCGCCGAGGAACAGTTCGTGCAGTTTCAGATGCCGGTGCCGCAGTGGATGATTCGGGTAGAGCCGCTGCTCGGGCAGCGTCCACACCGACGAATCCACAATGGCCGGAGGCAATCCCCGGTGATAGAGCAGTGAGGAGTCGCCGGAGAAGCCCTCTTCTCCCATCAGCTCTTCGTAATAGAGCTGACCTTGCGCATCCCGATGCTGGGTGTGCCGCTTGGGTGGCACCGAACCGACCTGCCGATAGAACGTCATCGCCGTCTCCCGCATTGACCGATGGTCCGTTTCCCATCGTAGCCATCGGATTGCGGGTGCGGCCCCGATTTCAGGCGTGCCGCAAGGCTCTGTAGACGGCCGCTCCGATGAACTCGCCCAACGTGTCCGGGGTCCAGTCGCCCGGGTCGGTGAGCAGGGTGCGCACCGCGCCCTCACCGGCCGAAACCCACAGTTCGACCAGGGCCGGAAGCTTACGTTCGGCCTCGTCGGTACCCCACGCCTTCAGCGTCGGCCGCAGCCGCCGGGTGCAGCGCTCGACCGCGAGTATCCGCCCCTTGCCGAACGAATCCGCCACGGCCGGATCGGGATTCCCGTACAGCAGTCGCCAGCTGTCGGGCCGCTGCGACACGGTGTGCAGCAGCGCGCGGAAGCCCTCCACGAACACCGCCTCGTCGGCCTCGACGCGGCGGCGCGGCAGCACATCCAGAATGCCCGCGACCAGGTATTCCTCTTCCCGCTGAATCAGCGCCTGGAGCAGTTCGACCCGATCGGTGAAGCAGGCGTAGACGACGGGCCGGGTCACCTTCATGCGGTCGGCGACGGCGGCGATGGTCACCGCGGCGATGCCGTCCGCGACGGCGATCTCGAGTGCGGTGTCGAGGACCTGCGGGCGCCGGCGTTCGGGACCCAGATGCCGCGCGCGCTGGCGTGGTCGTATCGCCGAATCGGTACCCATGCGCACCGACGATAGCAGTGTGCGCGGAGGAGGGAACGGCTGGTCCGCAGGGGTAACAAGATCGTTTCCTACATCACTGCACAAAAATGCTACATTCACGTAGGAAACCACCCGGTGGAGCCGAGGACGCCCCCGGCCGGAGGAGATGGATCCCGATGAGTCAGACCCTGTTCAACCCGAAGACCTGCGACTTCGCCGAGTTCGACGCGGAGACCCGGCGACTGCTGCGCGCCACCGTCGATTACTTCGAGGCCTTCGGCAAGGTACGGCTCCTGGCCGAGAGCCGGGACCGGGTCTGGTACGCCGACTTCCTGGACTTCATCAAGCGCGAGCGTGTCTTCGCGACCTTCCTGACGCCGGCCGGGCAGGCGGGCGGCGACGCCAACAAGCGCTGGGACACCGCGCGCATCGCCATGATGAGCAAGATCCTGGGCTTCTACGGCATGCAGTACTGGTACGTCTGGCAGGTCACGATTCTCGGCCTGGGCCCGATCTGGCAGAGCGCGAACCAGGAAGCCAAGGCTCGTGCGGCCGCGCTGCTGGAATCCGGCGAGATCTTCGCGTTCGGCCTGTCCGAGCAAGAGCACGGCGCGGACATCTACTCCACCGACATGGTGCTCGAGCCGAAACCCCGTGGCGGCTACACCGCCACCGGCGGCAAGTACTACATCGGCAACGGCAATCTCGCGGGCATGGTGTCGGTGTTCGGCCGCCGCGCCGACAAACCGATCATCGACTCCGCGGACTTCCTGCGGAAGATGACCGACGAGGAGTACTCCGGCTACCTGTTCTTCGCCGCCGACTCCCGGCACAAGAACTACAAGCTCCGCAAGAACGTCGTCGACTCCCAGATGTACGTCGCCGCTTTCGATCTCAACGAATACCCCGTCGCCGAATCCGACATCCTGCACACCGGGCGCGCGGCCTTCGACGCCGCCATGAACACCGTGAATGTCGGCAAGTTCAACCTCGGTTTCGGCGCGGTCGGCGCGTGCGAGCACGCCATGTTCGAGGCGGTGAACCATGCCCACAACCGAATGCTGTTCGGGCACCGCGTGACCGAGTTCCCGCAGGTGAAATCGCTGCTCGCGGACAGCTACGCGCGGCTGATCGGCATGAAGCTCTACAGTGAGCGGGCCATCGACTACATGCGCAGCGCCAATGAGAACGACCGGCGCTACCTGCTTTTCAACGCCATCGAGAAGATGTCGGTCACCCGGCACGGGCAGAAGCTCTACGAGGACCTCGCCGATGTGATCGCGGCGCGCGGCTTCGAGAACGACATGTACTTCCCCATGGCCATGGTCGGCATGTTCGGCCTGCCGCGCCTCGAGGGCACCGTGCACGTGAACATGGCCCTGTCGCTGAAGTTTATGCCCAACTTCATGTTCCATCCCGCCGACGCCGCCCTGGCCGCGCTGCGCTACCTGCCCGGCGCGGGTGTCGCACCCAAGGGTGCGGTGCGCGCGGTGTCCGGCGCGCTGAGCTGGACCAGCCGCCGTGCCGGTGGCCCGGCCGCCAAGGCGGTTCCGGCGCTGCGGGCCGAATTCGCCCGGGCCGCACACGCTCCCGTGCCTACCCGCCGCGACAGCGCCGACGACGAATTCCTGTTCCGGCAGGGCCCGAGCAGCGGTCTGGGCAAGATCCGCTTCACCGACTGGCGTCCGGTGTTCGAGAAGTTCGCGCACATCCCGAATGTCGCGGTCTTCCTGGAACAGGCCCTCGCCTTCCAGACCCTGCTGGCCGCCGCCACCCCGACCGCGCAGCAGCAGGAGGACGTCGACTTCCTCTTCGCCCTCGGCGAGCTGTTCACGACCCTGCCCTACGCCCAGCTCATCCTCGAGCAGGCCGAGATCGCCGGAGCCGACGAGGCCGTCCTCGACCAACTCTTCGACCTCTTCGTACGCGAGTTCTCCAAGCACGCCCTGACCCTGCACACCAAGCCCACCGCGACCAAGGCCCAACAGGTCCGCGCCCTGGACCTGGTCCGCCGTCCGATCGCCGATTCGGCGCGTTTCGAGAAGGTGTTGACGCAGGTCACGGGCCTCGCCGGTGTGTACGAGATGAACCCCTGAATCAAATGCTACATTCGTGAATGAATAGGCTGAATCGCCTAGCCATCGACACTGCAAAGGAGCAGAACGATGACGGAGAAGACCGCGCGTCCCCAGTTCGACGCCCCGGCCCGCACCATCCGCGAGGTCGATTACGGATTCTTCGGTCCGGGCTCACCCACCTGGAAGGTGTGGACCGCGCCCACCGCGCTCATCGGATTCCAGCGCGCGGTCACGCTCGAGCACTTCGACCCGGATCTGACCGCGGCCGTGGCCGATGTCGGTGGCATCTACTCCGACCCGCGCGGCCGCCTCGATCACACCTTCGCCTACTTCCTCATCGCGGCCGTGGCCGACAGCCGCATGGCGATCGAGGCGTCCGAGCACCTCATGCAGGTGCACGCCAAGGCCACCGGCATCGAGCCGATCAGCGGAAAGCGCTACAGCGCAAACAATCCCGACTCGCAGCTGTGGATCCACGTCACCGGCTGGCATTCGGTGCTCAAGTGCTACGAGATGTACGGACCGGGTCCGCTGAGCCCGGAGGAGGAAGCGCAGTACTGGCGGGAGTGCGTCATCGCCGCCGAATTGCAGACCTGCCGCCTCGAGGACGTCCCGACTTCCCGCGAGGAGGTGCGCGAGTACTTCGAGCGGGTGCGCCCGCAGCTGTGCAGCTCCGAACGCGCCCGCCGCGGCATGCACTATCTGTTGTTCACGCCCGGTGAGAAGGGCATGGCCCTGTGGGCGGGCAGCCGTCTGGTGGCCCCGGCGGCCATCGCCACGCTGCCGAAATGGATGCGCGAGACCGGCGGTTTCGACCAGCCGGGCGTGCTCGACGCCGCCTACCCGCCCGCGGTGCGCACGGCCATGGCGGCGCTGAAGAACGATCAGCTGAAACTGAAGGTGGCCAAGCACTTCATCGGTCGTATGACTGGTCGCTTGCTCGAGGAGCACATGCGAGCCGGGGTTCCCACGAATCCGGTGACCGTCACTCCGGCGCAGGCCAAGGAACTGTACGGCCGTTCAGCACGCTCGAGCGCATAACGGCGCGGTTAACATTTCGGGGTTTTCGCCGGTCGTGACGACCATCTCGGGTCAAGAGGCTTGCCTACGCTTGCGTAACCGGACGAGCGTACGGCAACCTCGCCCTTGATCTTCGAGATTCGCTCGAAAAGTCAAGACTCAGCCGAGGAGGCCCTTCCGTGTCCCACTACAAGGCGAACCTACGAGACATCGAGTTCAACTTGTTCGAGGTACTGGGTATCGGGGAACTGCTGGACCAGGGTGCCTACGGCGACCTGGACGCCGACACCGCGCGCGAGATGCTCGCCGAGGCGAAGCGCCTCGCGGAGGGGCCGATCGCGGAATCCTTCGTCGACGCCGACCGCAATCCGGTGGTGTTCCTGCCGGATCAGCACACCATCACCGTGCCGGAGTCGCTGAAGAAGACCGTCGCCGCGGTCAACGAGGCGGGCTACTCGGGTCTGGGCATGTCCGAGGACATGGGCGGCGTGCCCGCGCCCAACGCCCTCATCTGGGGCATCCAGGAAATGATCGTGGCCGCCAACAACTCGGCCTCCTTCTTCAACATGGGTCCGCTCATGCACAAGGTGCTCTTCGACGAGGGCACCGAGGAGCAGAAGAAGTGGGCCGCCTACGCCTGGGAAAACCGCTGGGGCGGAACCATGGTGCTGACCGAGCCCGACGCGGGCTCCGATGTCGGCATGGGCCGCACCAAGGCGATCCAGCAGGCCGACGGGACCTGGCACATCGAGGGCGTGAAGCGCTTCATCTCCGGCGGCGACGTGGGCGACACCGCCGCCAACATCTTCCACCTGGTGCTGGCCCGCCCCGAGGGCGCCGGACCGGGCACCAAGGGCCTGTCGCTGTTCGTGGTGCCGCGCTTCCTGTTCGACACCGAGACCATGGCCATCGGCGCCAAGAACGGCGCGCTGGTCACCGGCGTCGAGCACAAGATGGGCATCAAGTCCTCGCCCACCTGTGAGATCACCTTCGGCGGGGCCACCCCGGCCGTCGGCTACCTGGTCGGCGACGTGCACAACGGCATCGCGCAGATGTTCAAGGTCATCGAGAACGCGCGGATGATGGTGGGCACCAAGGCCACCGGCGCGCTGTCCACCGGTTACCTCAACGCCCTCGAGTACGCCAAGCAGCGCGTGCAGGGCGCGGACCTGACCCAGATGGCCGACAAGGCCGCCCCGCGCGTCACCATCACCCACCACCCGGACGTGCGCCGCTCGCTGGCCACCCAGAAGGGCTACGCCGAGGGCCTGCGCGCGCTGTACATGTACTGCGCCTCCTACCAGAACGCCGATGTGGCGCAGGCCAATTACGGTGTCGACGCCGAGCTGGCGGAGAAGGTCAACGACCTGCTGCTGCCGATCGTCAAGGGCTGTGGCTCGGATCGCGCCTACGAGAGCCTGACCGAATCGCTGCAGACCCTGGGCGGCTCCGGTTACCTGCAGGACTACCCGATCGAGCAGTACATCCGCGACTGCAAGATCGACTCCCTGTACGAGGGCACCACCGCCATCCAGGCGCAGGACTTCTTCTTCCGCAAGATCATTCGCGACAAGGGCGTGGCGCTCGGCCACGTCGCGGGTCTGATCAAGAAGTTCGTCGACGGCGGCCCGGACCAGTTCAAGGTCGAGCGCGGACTGCTCGGCACCGCGCTGGAGGACGTGCAGGGCATCGCGGCCACTCTGACCGGCTACCTGTTCGCCTCGCAGCAGCAGGTCGACGAGCTCTACAAGGTCGGCCTCGGCTCGGTCCGATTCCTGTACGCCGTGGGCGATCTCGTCATCGCGTGGCGTCTGCTGGAGCAGGCCGCCATCGCGCAGGCGGCGCTGGACGCCGGTGCGGACGAGAAGGACAAGAACTTCTACACCGGCAAGGTCGGTGTCGCGTCCTGGTTCGCGAAGAACAAGCTGCCGCTGATCACGGGCGTTCGCACCGTCATCGAGAGCATCGACAACGACATCATGAAGCTCGACGAGGCTGCGTTCTAAGGTCTCTCGGATGCGTGTCCTGTCGGCGAGCCACGACTCGCCGATAGGACACGCACACTTCGTTTTGTGACCTGCTGTGTTGTGTCGTTCCCAACGGGTACAACTACGGAATGGTCTTCCCGGTAACCTTCGGCTGGATTCAGATTCTGCTGCTGGTGCTAGGCATCGGCGCGCTCGCGCTTCTGGTCACGGCGGTTTTCAAGGCGCGCAAGGTCGGCTGGCGGGTGCTCGCCGGGCGCGGCGCGGGCGCGGTCGGACTCGTGCTCGTCGCGGTGGTGATCCTGTGGATCACCACGCTGTTGCAGACGTTCCTCGGGCTCACCGGGGAGGTGAAGGCCGCCCACATCGAGGCCAAACCCGTTGCGGGGCAGGAACACATGATGACCGTGGACCTCACCCTGTACGGCGACAAGGACCACGCCGACAAGCACGAGACCTATCAGGTCGAAGGCGATATGTGGGTGTTGCAGGCCAATATCGTCGAACTCGAGCCGTGGGTGAACGCGCTCGGCTTCCACTCCGGCTATAAGGTGACCCGCATCTACGGCCAGCGGCTCGACGGCATCGCCACCAAGCAGAACCAGATCTTCCTCAACGGCAGCGACGCCGACTTCTTCCAGGACATGAAGGATCAGTCCTGGTACACAAAGCCTTTCGTGAAGTCGGCGTACGGCAACGCGGTGATCGCCACACCGGGGACGTACGACGTCTTCATCTCCCGCGACGCCATCAAGACCAGGCCGGTTTAGCGCCTTACTCGGCGAGCTCGGCCACCACGGGCGCATGATCGCTGGCGCCCTTGCCCTTTCGCTCCTCGCGGTCCACGTTCGCCTCGGTGACGCGGGCCGCCAGGGCGGGGGAGGCCAGGATGTAGTCGATGCGCATGCCCTCGCGGCGCGGGAAGCGCAGCTGGGTGTAGTCCCAGTAGGTGTAGACGCCCGGACCGGGGTGGAACGGGCGCATCACGTCGCTGAAGCCCGCCTCGCCGAACGCGTCGAAGGCGTCGCGCTCGGGCTCGGACACGTGGGTCTTGCCCTCGAAGAACTCCGGCGACCAGACATCCAGGTCGGTCGGGGCGATATTCCAGTCGCCGACCAGCGCGATCTGTGCGTCCGGATCCTCCGACAGCCACTTGCTGCCCGCATTGCGCAGCGCGGCAAGCCATTCCAGCTTGTAGGTGTAGTGCGGATCGTCCAGGGCGCGGCCGTTGGGCACGTACAGGCTCCACACCCGCACCCCGCCGCAGGTCGCGCCGATCGCGCGGGCCTCCACCACCGGCGTGCTCAGCAGCGACTCCCCGGCGTCCTTGTCGAACCCGGGCTGATCCGGGAAGCCGATCTCGACATCCTCGAGCCCGACGCGGGAGGCGATGGCCACCCCGTTCCACTGGTTCAGGCCCACGTGCGCGACCTCGTACCCGGCGGCCTCGAACGCCTCGAACGGGAACTGCTCGTCCTTGCACTTGGTTTCCTGCATGGCCAGCACGTCGACGTCGGCGCGGTCCAGCCAGGCCAGCACCCGATCCTGCCGGGTGCGAATCGAATTCACGTTCCAGGTAGCGATGCGCACGAGCGGTGAACCTTTCAGCAATAGTGTCTTTCGAAAATCGGGTCGCTCGATAATCGAGCGTGACGATCAGGGCGCGGCGTACCGGTAGCGGTGGTGCTCGACGAAGCCCATCTCTCCATACAACGCCTGCGCGGCGTCGTTGTCGTCCGACACCTGCACGTACGCGTGCGTCGCCCCGCGCGTCTGGCCCCAGCGAATCATCTCCGCGCACACCAGCGAGCCCAGCCCGTGACGGCGATGCCCGGCCGCCACCGCCACGCAGGTCAGGCCCACCCATTTGCGCCCGTCCGGCGCGGTGGTGAGCGCCGCCCGGCCGATGGCGAGCGGCGTCGGCAAACCCAGTGTGGCGAAGGTGACTTCACCGTCGCGCACCGCGGTCAGCACCTCCACCGAAGGGGTGGAGCCGACATCGGTGTCCCCGCCGCGATGCCGGTGCGTGGACAGCCACGCCCCGTCCGGCTCGGTGGTGAACCGCACCATCGGCGGACCCTGCGGCAGCATGATGTTCGCGATGTCGGCCGCCATCACCTGGGTTTCGTTCCAGCTGCGCCACCCCGCGGGCGCGGTGGCCAGCCGATCGGGCAGTTGCAGCACCAGCGGCAGGCCGTGCGCGGAGTACCACTCGCATGGCCGTCCTCGCC
>NZ_JBSGBY010000015.1:0-36235 GCF_053601505.1 Nocardia sp. NPDC004722 | reverse complement strand
GCCCGGCGCGACCGTAGCCGGATCGATCGGCGAACGGTAGAAAGGATCCAGTCCGGGCAGCAGCGGCCGAATGCCGGGGGTGCCGAGATCCTCTGCCGCCGTTGTCGGTGATGGTCGACAGGCCCGGCGTGTGACCGCCGATATCGGTGCCGGTCACGAGGAAACCGATCGCCACCAGCATGAACAGCACGATGGTGCCGACCTTGATCAGCGCGAACCAGAACTCCAGCTCGCCGAAGAGCTTGACCGACACCACATTCAGGCCGACCACGAGGGCCAGCGCGATGAGCGCGAGCACCCACTGCGGCACCGAGACGAACATCGACCAGTAGTGCACGTAGAGCGCGACCGCGGTGATGTCGGCGACGAGGGTCGTCGACCAGTTCAGGAAGTACAGCCACCCGACCGAGTACGCGCCGCGCTCGCCGAGGAATTCGCGGGCGTAGGAGACGAACGCTCCCGACGAGGGCCGGTACATGACCAGCTCGCCGAGCGCCCGCACCACCATGAAGGTGAAGATCCCGCACACGACATAGACGATGGCCAGCGACGGCCCGGCCAGCGCCATTCGCCCGCTGGCGCCGAGGAACAGGCCGGTGCCGATGGATCCGCCGATGGCGATCATCCGCATGTGCCGGGTGCGCAATTGCTTCTGGTAGCCGAGATCACCGGCGTCGACCCGCGCGGTCGGGGCGGTCGACTGTGCTGCCGGGGGAGTAGACGGTGCCGCCGGGGCGGGGGTGTGCGCCGCGGACGGCGGGTGGTCGAGCTGCATGGGAAACCTTCCTGGGGCCGCGTCCAGCCTCCGCGAGCGGGATATCTGCGCTCAGGCAGTAAGGCTGTCAGGCTGTAAGACAGGTGAACCGTAATCGGCGTCACATCGGCTGTCAATGGCCTGATGACTCACCGGGCCGCGACACCGGACGAGCGTTTTGCGTGCCTCGAGCCGGGTCGCCCATACTGGTCGCGTGACGGTCGAAGAGGGACGAGTGCAGCGCATCGGCGCCACGGAAGCCGTCTTTCGACGCCTCAAGGGCCTGATCACCGGTGGTGAGTACGCGGTCGGCGACCGGATGCCGGGTGAGATCGCCCTGGCCAAGGAATTCGGGGTCAGCAGGCCGGTGGTGCGGGAAGCGCTGCAAGCCTGCGCGATTCTCGGGCTCACCGAAACGCGAACCGGCCGAGGCACTTTCGTCATCTCCACCGAGGAGAACACGCGGCTGACCTTCGCCGGTATCGACGCCGGGGATCTCATCGAGGCCCGCCGCCTGGTCGAGATTCCGGCCGCCGGATTCGCCGCCGAACGGCATACGCCCGAACAGCTCAACCATCTGTTCAGCCTGCTGGACACGCTGGCCGCCACCACCGACCCGGCCGAATGGGTCCGCCACGACGGCGAACTGCACACCGCCATCGCCGCTGCCAGCGGAAACAAGATGCTGACCGCGATGGTCGCCGACACCCGCCGCGCACTCGACGTGCAGTCGGAGTTCCTCAACCGCACCCAGGACCGCCGCGCCGACTCCGATCGCGAGCACGAGGCCATCGTGCGCGCCATTGAGGCGCGCTCGCCGGAGGAAGCCCGCCGGGCCATGGCCGAGCACTTGGAACGAGTCGCGGAGACCGTCGCCCGCATCGACGGCTGACCTCGAAGGGCGGTCGCATCGGCGAGGGCGCTTGCCAACTCCCGGAATCGGGGTCAGCGTGGGGGAATGAGTGAGCTGCCCGAGGATCTGGAGGCATTGCTGGCCGAGTACGGGCGGCATTTACGGTTGGGGCGCAACCGGTCCGAGCACACGGTGCGGGCCTATGTGGGTGATGCGCGGGGATTGCTGGAACATCTGCTGAACCGGGCCGTGGATTCCGGTGTGGGGGAGGTGGATCTGGCGTTGCTGCGGTCGTGGCTGGCCGCCCAGGCGAACGCGGGGGCGGCGCGTACCACTATGGCGCGGCGGGCCTCCTCGGCGCGGACGTTCACCGCCTGGCTGACGCACACCGGGAGGTTGACGGCGGATCCCGGGCCACGGCTGGGGTCGGCGCGGGCACATCGGGTACTGCCTTCGGTGCTCGGGAAGGATCAGGCGCGGGCCGCCATGGAGGCGGCGGAATCGGGTGCCGCGCAACAGGATCCGATGGCGTTGCGGGACCGGTTGATCGTGGAGATGCTGTACGCCACCGGAATTCGGGTGAGCGAGCTGTGCGGGCTGGACATCGAGGATGTCGACCGGGAACGGCGGCTGGTGCGGGTGCTGGGTAAGGGAAACAAAGAGCGCGCAGTCCCCTTCGGCGGACCTGCCGAACAGGCGCTCGAGGCGTGGCTGCGATTCGGCCGCTCCGCGCTGGCCATCCCGGAGTCCGGTCGCGCGCTGCTGCTCGGCCGCCGCGGTCGCCGCATCGACCCGCGTCAGGCCAGAACCGTGGTGCACGAGGTGGTTTCGGCGATCCCCGGCGCCCCCGACATCGGCCCCCACGGTTTCCGGCACACCGCCGCCACCCACCTCCTCGAAGGCGGCGCCGACCTGCGCGTGGTCCAGGAGATCCTGGGCCACGCCAGCATGGCCACCACCCAGCTCTACACCCACGTCTCCATCGAACGACTCAAAAAGGTCCACGACCAGGCCCACCCCCGCGCCTGACCGCGCCGCCCACCAGCGCCCGCGGGCCGTAGGCCAGGGTGGTCACGGGGCACGGTGTGCGGTGGTCGGGGTGGGTTCGGCGATGATGGCGGGGTGGGTGAGAAGTCTGGTCCGGGTTCGTTCGAGGTGGTGCCGGGGGAGCTTGATTCGCCGGTGGTGCTGCATGTTCCGCATTCCGCGCGGGTGATTCCTGCGGCGGTCCGTGCGGATCTGTTGCTCGATGACGGGGCGCTCGAGGCTGAGCTCGATGCCATCACCGATGCGCATACCGCGTGGCTGGCTGGGGCGGCGGCGGATCGGGCGCCGTCGCGGCCTTGGCAATTCGTGAATCGATTGTCCCGATTGGTGGTCGATCCGGAGCGGTTTCCGGATGAGCGGGAGGAGATGCTCGCGGTCGGGATGGGGGCGGTGTATACCGCGACTACGGATCGGAAGCCCTTGCGTGACAGGGATTTCGACCAGCGAGCGCTGCTGGATCGCTACTTCCATCCGTATGCGCGGGCCATGACCGAGGTGGTGGCGGAGCGGTTGGCCGCGGTGGGCCGTGTCGTGATCGTCGATGTGCATTCCTATCCGAAGCGGCCGCTGCCCTACGAGTTGCACGGTCACGGTGCCCGTTCGCCGATCTGTCTGGGCGCGGATGCTTTTCACACCCCTCCCGAGCTGATCACCCGCGCCGCCGGGGCCTTCGTCGAGTTCGGTGAGGTCGGCGTCAACAGCCCGTTCGCGGGCACGTACGTGCCGCTGGAGTTCTACGGCTCGGAGCCGCGGGTCGCCGCGTTGATGGTGGAGATCCGGCGCGATCTGTATCTGCCCGAGCCCGGCGGGCCGCCCGGGCCGGGAATAGATCGGCTGGCGGCCGCGCTGGCCTCCCTCGTAGCCGCCGTCTCCTGATCCACGGTCTATCGGAAAGTTATCGACGAGCTATCGGAATTCGTGCTAGCGTCACTTAGGTAATCCTAATTATGGAGGTGGCACCTTGGCACGCACACGCATATCGCTGGTGGTCCAGAACACGATCCGCCTGACCGATCATCTGATCCGCGTTCGCCTCGGCGGGCCCGGCTTCACGTCCTTCCAGCCCAACGACTCCACCGACGCCTACGTCAAACTCGTCTTCCCGGGACCCGACGGCGAGACCGTGCGCACCTACACGGTCCGCGAGGTCGACCCGGCGGCCCAGGAAATCGCCATCGACTTCGTCTACCACGGTGACGAGGGCGTGGCCGGTCCGTGGGCGGCCGCGGCCGAGCCCGGCGACACCATCGAGCTGATGGGACCTGGCGGCGGGTACGCGCCGCGCCCCGACGCCGACTGGTATCTGTTCGCGGGCGACGAGTCCGCGCTCCCCGCCATCGCCGCCGCCGTCGAATCGCTGCCCGCCGATGCCGTGGGCCAGGTCTTCGTGGAGGTCGCCGGTCCGGCCGACGAACTCGCCTTCGCGCATCCGGAAGGGGTGGAGCTCACCTGGATTCACCGCGGCGACGCGGACCCGGGACACCGGCTGTCGGCCGTCGTCCGCTCCGCGCCTTGGCGCGACGGTCAGGTGCAGGTCTTCATTCACGGCGAGGCACAGGCGGTCATGCACGAATTGCGGCCCTACATCCGCAAGGAACGCGGCGTCCCCGCCGAGTGGGCGGCCTCGATCTCCGGCTATTGGCGGCGCGGCCGCACCGAGGAAGGCTTCCGCCGCTGGAAGTCCGAACTCGCTGAGGCCGAGAAAGCCGCTCCCGCAGGCGTTTAGCCGCACGGACGGCGTCCGGACTGCGGCGGGCCGCCGTCAGACGAAGCCCTCGGCGACCAGCTCGAATCTGTCGGGGCGGACCATGTGCCACTGCCCGGAGCCGCCGATCACCCGGCTCCAGCTCTCGACGGAAAGCTCGGCTTCTACGGTGCGACAGGATAATTCGATGCTGAAGCCGCCGTACATCCCGGGCACTGCCATCCACATGGAGGGGTCGTCCGTCTCGGTGAGTGGGCCGACCTGTGGTAGTCGCAGCCGGATGCCCGGCACGAAATCGTCCACCCGGCCCGCGATGACGGCGTGGAGTACGTGTTCGAGCTGGGCCAGCCGGGGCTGCGGGATCGGGTGCTGTGGGCGCGGGGTCAGGATCGGCAGCAGATGGTTGTGCCCACGCTCGGCCGCGATTTCGTGCGGCGTTTGACCGACACCGCACCGCAAAGTGCGCCAAGCACCTCGCTTGATCAGCTTCTCGGCTACCCCCGCGGGTCCTCCGTGCCAGGCCACCTGATGCAGGGGCGCGTAGCCCGAGGCCCCGCCGACCCGGGTCGAATTCACGAAGTCGTCGGGCATCTTGATCGATCGGGGATAGTGGACGACGAGGTCCAGCAGCCGGTCCCAATCCCCGGCTCGGCCCGCATCGGCGACCGCGTCCGCGTGTCCGGTCATCTCCTCGGACAAGTCTTTTCGATCCAGGACTCCCCACCACTCCAACCCCATGGCCGCCACCATAGCCGGTAGCGTCGATGATCATGACCACCCGATCGAGCGAGGCAGTCCCGCTGCGTGAGCGCCTGCGCGCCGCGCTTCCCGTCGCCATGAAGGCCCGCGACCGCGCCGCCACCGCGGCTCTGCGCTCGGCCCTCGCCGCGATCGACAACGCCGAAGCCGTGGACGGTTCCGAGGTCCGCGCGGGCGCCATCGAGAACAGCCCCGTCGGCCTGGGCAGCGCTGAGGTGGCCCGCCGCCACCTCAGCGAATCCGACATCGACGCCATCGTCCGCACCGAAATCGCCGACCGCCTCACTGCCGCAGAGCAATACGATTCCCACCCCACCGGCACCGACCGCGCCACCACCCTCCGCGCCGAGGCCGCCGCCCTCACCACCCACCTCGACCCGCCCTGACGGTCAGCGCGGCCGGAGAGTGTTGATGTAGCGGTGGGCGAACCAGCGCTGGATCAGCCGGACGATGGGGCCGCCGAGGCGGACATACCAGACGCCGGGACGGGAGAAGGCGGCGATGAGGCCGTAGACCGATTCGTCCGTGGGGTCGTATTCGACGGCGAAGAGTTCCTCGCCGATCTCGGGGTGGCCGGGCAGCGTGCCGTAGGCAAAGCCGCGGCGATCGGGGTCGTCGAGGACGTAGACCACGCGGCAGGGTGCGCTCACCCCGATCGGCCCGATTCCCAGGCGGACGGTCAGGGCCGTTCCCGGCTCGACGGTTTCGGTGCTGGCGTATTCGAAAATGCCGGTGCCGCGCTGAATCCGGTAGGCAAGGATCTGCTCGCCCGCCCGCTCGAAGAGTTCGCGACCGGACCCGATCCGCCGTCGTAGCCGGAAGCTGTCGTACCCGTGCGGGAAGTCGCCCGCGGTCGCGCCGACCTCGGCGTAGGTGAACGGTGCGACAGACTCATCCGGCATGTGTCCATCCTCGCCGCTCGCCACTCGGCCGGGTAGACGGGCCGGTTGTGAGCCTGCACTCCCGAGTACGGCGTATCGCCTCGATACGTACGTTCGCCACCCACGCCGGGTCCTGCGCTCCGATAGCCATCGTTCGACGTGCCGAGACCGGCAACGGTTCGAGTGGGTGAGAAGCTCTCGGCAAGCGCCGGTTCACCTGTCGCATGGGCGATTTCGAGCGGTTTGAGGCGGATCGGGGTGGATTGGAGCAGGCCGAGCGGGTTGACGTATTCGCGGTTGCGGCGGGCTCCCCAGTGCAGGCAGGGGGAGCAGGGTGGGTGGCCGGATTGGAGAGTGCCGATGGGTTCGCCGCGATGGATGCGGCGGCCCACGGGGACTGCGGCGGAGACCGGTTCGTAGGTGGTGCGTAGTCCGCCCGGATGGTCGATGGACACGACCGGCTTGCCTGCCACCGTGCCCGCGAACATGACCACGCCGTCACCCGCCGCGAGTACGGACTCGCCTTGCCCGCCAGCCAAATCCACGCCGCGATGCCCCGGGAGCCAATCGTGCTCGGGGTTGTCGAAAGCCCGCACCACGGCTGGCCTCGCCCGCAGCGGCCAATCGAACTCCCTGCCTGATACGGCCTCGACCGGTGCGGCGTGCCCGAACGCCACCCCGAGGGGCGTCGCGCCCGCGGCAACCAGCAGCGCCGCGGCTGTGAGCGACCGCATCGCCGACCGCGTGCCAGTGCGACGAGGCCGTAAACGGTCCGTCGACACGCATTGCCTCGATTGGTTCCCTGCGGTGGGTCGCCGAGATTCAACTACTGCGACAGCTGGGAACTGCGAGGACTCCTGGATGGTGTCGTCGATGATCGGGGGCATGAGATCAGCGTGCGCGCTCGAAAACGGTTGTGGGAGACCCTTTCCGGCGAATGTGGATAACACGACGGGTTGTGAACAGCGTCAATCTCAGTCGCCGGGTCCAGGTTTCAGTGGCGAAGCCGCGACTTCTGCCAGGTCGGCCGATCGACGGCGTAGTGGATCATCGGGCCGAGCACGCCAGGGACGGTTTCGAACGGCCGCAGGCCGAGCCGCTCGATGACCGCGATGGAGGCCGTGTTGCCCTCGTCGATCTCGGCGACGACGCGGTCGAGGCCGAGCACTTCGAAGGCGTAGGTCACCACGGCCTGCGCCGCCTCCCCGGCCAGGCCACGGCCTTGATACTCGGGGTCGAGGCTGTAGACGACCTCGAGATCCGGTCCCTCGTCGAGCCACCGCAGCCCCGCGGTGCCGAGCAGCGGCCCGTCGCTCCCGGTTTCGCGGATCGCCCAGAATCCGAAATTCGCGGTGGCGAAATCCTTTTCGGAACCGGTGATGATCTCCGCCACCTGCTCGGCGGAAAGCGTCTCCCCGTCGAACAGGAATTCGCGAACTCGGGGCCGCTGCCACAGTGTCAGCAACTCGTCGTGATCGCTCGCGCGCAGTGGTGTCAGCGTGAGCCGTGCGGTCCGCAGCATCAGCCCACGATAAGCGTCTGACCTGGGCGGGGGCATCCGGTTATCGCCCGACCTCGGGGGCGATTTCTGTCTGGGGGAACTGCTGCGTAAACTGGTCCAGCGGTTTGCGTTTATGCGAACCGACTTCGCGCGCCCACAGTGAGTGTCGCCGGCTGGTCCCCTGAATTCGTTTTCGGTGGGTTCCGGTGGCCGTGAGCGCCAGGGCAGGGATCGCCGATTCCTGTGTCAACCAGCAACGAGAGGAAGTTACGGAGCCATGGCTGTCGTAACAATGAAGCAGCTGCTCGACAGCGGCGCGCACTTCGGTCACCAGACCCGCCGGTGGAACCCGAAGATGAAGCGATTCATCTTCACCGACCGCAACGGCATCTACATCATCGATCTGCAGCAGACGCTGACCTACATCGACAAGGCCTACGAGTTCGTCAAGGAGACCGTTGCCCACGGCGGCACCGTCCTCTTCGTCGGCACCAAGAAGCAGGCCCAGGAGTCGATCGCTTCCGAGGCGACCCGCGTCGGCATGCCCTACGTGAACCAGCGCTGGCTGGGCGGCATGCTCACCAACTTCTCGACCGTCCACAAGCGCCTGCAGCGCCTGAAGGAGCTCGAGTCGATGGAGCAGACCGGCGGTTTCGAGGGTCGCACCAAGAAGGAAATCCTCATGCTGACGCGTGAGAAGAACAAGCTCGAGCGCACCCTGGGCGGCATCCGGGACATGGCCAAGGTTCCCTCGGCCATCTGGGTTGTCGACACCAACAAGGAGCACATCGCCGTCGGCGAGGCTCGCAAGCTGAACATCCCGGTCATCGCGATCCTGGACACCAACTGCGATCCCGACCTGGTCGATTACCCGATCCCGGGCAACGACGACGCGATCCGCTCGGCCGCGCTGCTGACCAAGGTCGTGGCGTCCGCCGTCGCCGAGGGCGTGCAGGCTCGTGCCTCGCGTGCCTCCGGTGATTCGAAGCCGGAAGCCGGCGCCGCCGGCGAGCCGCTCGCGGAGTGGGAGCAGGAGCTGCTGGCTCAGGCTGCCCCGGCCGCCGAGGCCGAGCCCGCCGTGGAGACCGCGGCCGAGGCCGAGCTGAAGGAAGACCCGGCCACCAAGACCCCGGCCGACTTCTGATTCTCCGCCGCAAGGCATCTGTTCACCTTGCCGACCGTTCTCGTACGAAAACGGTCGGCAAGGTGTGACACCCACAGACTTTCACTCACAAAGGGAGGCTCGCCCGAGATGGCGAACTACACCGCCGCCGATGTGAAGCGGCTCCGTGAGCTCACCGGCTCCGGAATGATGGACTGCAAGAAGGCGCTCGAGGAGAACGCGGGCGATTTCGACAAGGCCGTCGAGTTCCTGCGCATCAAGGGCGCCAAGGATGTCGGCAAGCGCGCCGAGCGCGCCACCGCCGAGGGCCTGGTCGTCGCGCAGGACGGCGTCCTGATCGAGATCAACTCCGAGACCGACTTCGTGGCCAAGAACCAGGAGTTCCAGGACGTCGCGAACGCCATCGTGGCCGCCGCCGCGAAGGCCCGCCCGGCCGACCTGGACGCCCTGAAGGCCGTTGAGGTCGACGGCAAGACCGCCGACGAGGTGCTGCAGGCGCTGGCCGCCAAGATCGGCGAGAAGCTCGAGCTGCGTCGCGTCGCCACCTTCGACGGTCAGACCACCGTCTACCTGCACAAGCGTGCCACCGACCTGCCGCCCGCCGTGGGCGTGCTGATCGAGTACACCGGCGCCGACGCCGACGCCGCGCGTGCCGCCGGTATGCAGGTCGCGGCCCTCAAGGCCAAGTACCTGACCCGCGAGGACGTCCCGGCCGAGCTCGTCGCCAAGGAGCGCGAGATCGCCGAGGCGACCGCCAAGGAAGAGGGCAAGCCGGAGGCCGCGCTGCCGAAGATCGTCGAGGGTCGCGTCAACGGCTTCTACAAGGACGTCGTCCTGCTGGAGCAGTCGTCGGTCACCGACTCCAAGAAGACCGTGAAGGCCCAGCTGGACGAGGCCGGTGTCACCATCACCCGCTTCGCCCGCTTCGAGGTCGGCCAGGCGTAAGCCTCCGATCGACTCGGCGTCATCGCCTGACACAGTCGAAAAGGCCCCTCGCTCATCGGATTCCGATGAGCGAGGGGCCTTTCTTTTTCCCCGCCCGGGCTGGTAGCCGCGTGTGGTCAGTGGGGTCCGCCGGGGACGTAGCACCCCGCAACCACGCCCAACTGGCAGTTGCTGGAGCCGGGTCCGGATCCGGTCGTGCCGGGAGGCAGCAGTGGGTTGGCCGAGCCGCTGCCCGTCAGCCAGCCCAGTACCACCGCGAGCGGACTGGCTTGAATCGGTTCGTTGTCGAGGTAGACCGGGTCCGCGGTCGCCGGAGCGAGCGGTACGTCCGCCAGTGCGGGGCCTGCCATGGTGACGAGACCCGCCGCGAGGACGAGGGCGGCGAATGCTGTTCTCACGGTGCCGGTTCTGGAGGTCATGGGCGCAGATCGTATTTGAAGGCAGTGCGTTTCACTTTGGTTCGAGGGCCCCGAATTACCGGGGCATCGGACGTCGCGGCGGAGGTGTCCGAGAGTTCGCTGGTTGGCTCAGGCTTGCCAGTCGGTGGCGTGCATCCAGTCTTCGAGGGTCATCAGGCCGGGGAGGTCGGCGCGGAGGGCGGCGAGGTCGACGGGCGGGTTGGGGCGGGCGTTGAAGAAGGCGAACATCTTTCCGACCTGCTCGTCGAAGGCGCTGATCTGTTCCAGTGGGACCTGGAAGGTGCGCGGGGTCAATCCGGCCTTGCGGGCCAGGGTTTCGGCGATTTCGGTGGGGGTCAGTTCGTCTCCGGCGAGGACGAGGGCGCGGCCCAGGAAGTCGGCCGGGCGCTCGAAGGCCAGTGCGGCGAAGCGGCCGATGTCGTCGATCGCGATGAACTGCATCGGCATATCCGGCGGCACCGGCAGGGCCAGGATCAGGTTGTCGCCGTCGCGGGTCGGCCGGTTGTAGGTGGCGAGATTGTCCATGAACATGACCGGCCTCAGGAAGGTGGCGGGCAGGCCGAGGGCGCGGATGTGGTCCTCGATGTGCTCCTTGGCGTCGTAGTATTCGACGCCCGAACCCTGGTAGACGCCCTGCAGCGAGGTGTAGACCAGGTGTGCGACACCGGCTTTGGCGGCCAGTTCGGCCACTGACTTGCCGCGCCGCTCCTCGTCGGCGATGCCCTTCGGGGTGATGTGGACGCCCTCCATCATGGTCAGCATGAGGAAGGCGCCGTGCACGCCTTCCATGGCCGCCCGCAGCGAGTCCTCGTCGTCCAGGTCGCCGACCGCGAGTTCCGCGCCCGCGGCCTTCAACTCCTGTGCCTTGGGTGCTTCCGGATCGCGGACGAAAGCGCGCACCGGCCAACCCTTTTCGAGCAGCGATGTCGCGGTGGCGAAGCCTTGCCGCCCGGTTGCCCCGATGACCAAAACCGGTCCCTGCGCGTTGCTCATGTCCTGCTCCCGTCGTGTCGATCTCGTTTCGACGGTAGGAACCCGGGCGCGGGGCTGTCCTGGTGGCGATACTGCTAGGCAGGCAGCTGTACAGGGGGATATCCGAATGGTAAGCGGCGACGGCATTTCCGATTCCGCGGGCCAGCGCCACGTCTCGGCCCGGCATGCTCAGCTGGGGGAGTTCCTGCGGGCGCAGCGGGCCCGATTGCAGCCGCAGGACGTCGGATTGGTGCCGTACGGGGATCCGGCCCGCCGGCGTACGCCGGGGCTGCGGCGTGAGGAGGTCGCCGAGCTGTCGAGTGTGGGACTCACCTGGTACACCTGGCTCGAGCAGGGGCGGGAGGTGGCGGCCAGTCGTCAGGTGATCGACGCGCTGGCCCGCACCCTGCGACTGGATCCGGATCAGCATCGCCACCTGCGGTTTCTGGCCGGTCTCGCGGAACCCGAAGACACCGAACCGGATACCGACCGGGCTCGGCTGCAACGCTTGGTGGACGCGGTCATGCCCAGTCCGGCCAGCGTGTACGACGCGGGTTTCGATTTCCTGGTGTGGAATCGCGCCTATGTGCTGGTGCGCGACGATCCCCTCGAACTGCCCGCCGGGCGGCGCAATCTGCTCTGGATGATGTTCACCGAGAACGAGAATCGCCGGAACATGACGCATTGGGCGCGGGCCGCCCGCGCGGTGGTCAGCCAGTTGCGTGACGCGCTCGGCCGCCGCCCCGACGATCCGCAGCTGACCGCCCTGGTCGCCGGATTGACCGCGGAGAGCCCGCAATTCTGCCGCTGGTGGTCGGAATATCCGGTGCGTCGCTTTCGTCCGGCCACGATTACCGTGCGGCATCCGCTCACGGGCCCGATTGATCTGGAAGTGTTCCAGTTGCGTCCGGTCGAGGACCCGAATCTGCTGATGGTGGTGCAGGCCCCCGCCACGCCGGTCGCGGCGCAGCGAATCGCCGCTGTTTTGGCGGCCGGACAACAAGTCCGAAATGTCACGAATCGGTAGGCCGTATCGAGGGTCGGGTCACGCTCGCGGCCGGTCGTGAGGCAGGATAGACGAAGCTTTGTTGCCGTCCCGTGCAATTCGTCGGCCGGGATGGTCTTTTCATGTGCCTGGTGCACGCTCGACCGCCGAGATAAGGAGACCGATGACGGACCCGGATACCGCCCCCGATCGCAAGGGCTATCGCCGAGTGCTCCTCAAGCTGGGTGGCGAGATGTTCGGCGGTGGCCGGGTGGGTCTCGATCCCGATGTGGTGCAGATGGTCGCCGAGCAGATCGCCGAGGTCGTCTCCGAGGGCGTCCAGGTGGCGGTCGTGATAGGCGGCGGCAACTTCTTCCGTGGCGCCGAGCTTGAGGAGCGCGGCATGGAGCGGGCCCGCTCGGACTACATGGGCATGCTCGGCACCGTGATGAATTCCCTTGCGCTGCAGGACTTCCTGCAGAAGCAGGGCATCGACACCCGGGTGCAGACCGCCATCACCATGGGCCAGGTCGCGGAGCCGTATCTGCCGCTGCGGGCCAAGCGGCACCTGGAGAAGGGCCGCGTCGTGATCTTCGGCGCGGGCATGGGCATGCCGTACTTCTCCACCGACACCACCGCCGCCCAGCGCGCGCTGGAGATCGGCGCGGAAGTGGTGCTCATGGCCAAGGCCGTCGACGGCGTCTACACCGCGGACCCGCGCGAGGACCCGGACGCCACCATGTTCACCGACATCACCCACCGTGAGGCGCTGGAACGCGGCCTGAAGGTCGCCGATGCCACCGCCTTCAGCCTGTGTATGGACAACCAGATGCCCATGCTGGTGTTCAATCTGTTGACCAAGGGAAATATCGCCCGTGCGGTCGCCGGTGAGAAGATCGGCACGCTGGTCCGGTCATGACCGAGACAAGAACGATGACGCAGTGGAGGAATCGCCGTGATTGAAGAAGCGCTCTTCGACGCCGAGGAAAAATTCGAGAAGGCCGTCTCGGTGGTGAAGGACGACCTGGCTTCGATTCGGACCGGTCGCGCTAATCCGGGCATGTTCTCGCGGATCGTGGTGGAGTACTACGGCTCGATGACGCCGATCACCCAGATCTCCTCGATCACCGTGCCGGAACCGCGCATGGTCGTGATCAAGCCTTACGAGCAGGCGCAGATGCAGCCGATCGAGACCGCGATCCGCAATTCGGATCTCGGGGTGAACCCCACCAACAACGGTGACATCATCCGCATCTCGGTCCCGCAGCTGACCGAGGAGCGCCGCCGGGAAATGGTCAAGCAGGCCAAGTCCAAGGGCGAGGACGCCAAGATCTCGATCCGCAATGTGCGCCGCAAGGCCATGGACGAGCTCGGTCGCATCCAGAAGGACGGCGAGGCGGGCGAGGACGAGGTCGGCCGCGCCGAGAAGGAACTCGACAAGACCACGGCCAAGTACGTGGCGCAGGTCGACGAGCTGGTGAAGCACAAGGAAGCCGAACTGCTCGAGGTCTAGGACGGCCGAGCTTCGGTCGGGGGTAGGGACGAACGGACGACAAGTGAGCGACGGGACAATCGTGGCCGAAGAGACTGCCGCCACCGGCGAGGCGCCGGAGGAAGCCGGCGCGCCTCCGGTGCATTCGGTGGGTGCGGATTCGGCTGGGCCGAACGGCGATTCGGCGGTGCCGGGCAACGGCGTGACGGCGGGCGAGGGCGCGACGGCGGGCGAGGGTTCGGCGGTGCCGGGCGAGGGTTCCGCCGCCGCGGGGCAACCGAGCGCGCCCGCGTCGAAGGCGGGCCGCAATCTGCCCGCCGCGCTGGCGGTCGGATTCGGGCTGGGGTTGTCCCTCATCGCGATCCTGCTGTGGGCACCGAAGGTGCTCGTCGGCGTGATCGCGCTGGGGATCGCGGTGGCCACCTGGGAGGTGGCCAAGCGGCTGCGCGAGGCCGATGTGAAGGTCCCGCGGATTCCGCTGCTGGTCGGCGGGCAGGCGATTGTCTGGCTGGCCTGGCCTGCCGGGCCGCAGGGAGTGCTGGGCGCGTTCGGCGCGACGGCGCTGACCCTGATGGTGTGGCGACTGTTCGACCACGGACTGCGGGCCACACCGCGAAACTATCTGCGCGACACCGCGATCGCGGTATTCGTGCTCGCCTGGATTCCGCTGCTGGCCTCGTTCGCGGTGCTCATGCTGCAGCAGGACAAGGGCAACCTGCGGGTGCTCTCGTTCATGATCCTGGTGGTCTGCTCGGACGTCGGCGGCTATATCGCGGGCGTGCTGTTCGGCAAGCATCCGATGGTCCCGCACATCAGCCCGAAGAAGTCCTGGGAGGGCTTCGGCGGCTCGCTGGTGTTCTGCGTGATCGGCGGCCTGCTCACGGTGACGCTGCTGCTGGACGCGAATTCGTTGATCGGCGTCCTGCTTGGCGTGGGCCTGGTCCTGGTGGCCACCAGCGGCGACCTGATCGAATCCCAGGTCAAGCGCGAACTCGGCATCAAGGACATGGGCACGCTGCTGCCCGGCCACGGCGGCATCATGGATCGCCTCGACTCCATGCTGCCGTCCGCGTTCGTCGCCTGGCTGGTGCTGACCGCGCTGCTGTGATCTGTGGGGGATCTGCCCGGAACTACGTGGCCTTCTTGGCGGCGCGCCGCAATTGCAGGATGCGGTAGCCGCCGATAAGCGCCGTGACCAGCGCACCCGCGATCACCGACAGCAACACGAGCACGCCCAGTGGCAGATTCCAATCCCAGGCGAAAACGGTCACATTGACCTGCTCGAGATTCTGCAGAATGAAGACCAGCAGCAGAATGCCGATCACGGCGGCGATGAGCAGACCGATCCAGGCATAACCGGCGCGAGTCTTGAGCGCTCCCTTGTGCTTCGAACTTCCCTTGCTCGGGGTCGGATCCGCCCCGGCGTCTGGCACGGCGGTTGTCATAGCTCGATCATTGCTGATTGCTATGGATGATGCCCGGATATCGCGTCGTATCTCACTGATGTCGTGGAGAGGTCCCACAGGGCCGCGGCGATCTCGGGGTCGATGGCGTGGGTCGCGGCTTGTCCGATCGCGCAGTCGGCCACATACGCTCCGCCTGGGAGTTGCGGGGCGGTTGCCGCCCAGACGGAACTGGCGGCCGCGGCCGGGATGGATTTCAGGTTGTCGAGCAGATTCGGGTCGCGTCGCGCGGAAAGTCTTCTCATCTCGGCGAAGTCGGAGCGCGTGAGGTGGCGGGCGAGGCCGGTGGCGCAGACGCCCGGATGCACCGCGTACGCGTGAATTCCGGAGTCGCCGTTGCGGCGCTGGAGTTCCGTCGTCATCAAGACGTTCGCGGATTTGGATTGGCCGTAGGCGGCGAACTTGTCGTAGGGGCGGTGGTGGAAATTCGGGTCGGTCAGGTCGATCGGGTAGGCGCGGTGGGCGTCGGAGGACAGCGTCACCACCCGGGAGGGGCGGCCGAAGCGGTCGGCGGCGGCGGTGAGGGCGGGGAGCAGCAGGGTGGTGAGCAGGAAATGGCCGAGATGGTTGGTGCCGAACTGCAATTCGAAGCCCTGTGCGGTGCGCTGTAGGGGCGGGTACATCACGCCCGCGTTGTTGATGAGCAGATCGAGGGTCGGGCGCTGTCGTGCGATGTCTTCCGCCGCGGACGTGACGCTGGCCAGGTCGGCGAGGTCGAGTGCGACCACGGTGAGGTCGGCGTCGGGGATCGTGGCGCGGATGTCCTGGACGACATCGGCCGCCGCGCGCAGGTCGCGGGCGGTCAGTATGACCGCCGCGCCCGCACCGGCCAGGACGCGCGCGGTCTCCGCGCCCAGCCCGGTGGTCGCGCCGGTGACGACCGCGGTGCGGCCGTGCAGGTCGATGCCCGCGATCACTTCTTCGGCGGTGGCGGTGTGGTCGAAAGTGGTTGCTGCCGTGAGCGGTTCGTGGGGCATCAGTGGGATTCCTCGGGCAGGGCGTGTCGCGCCATGGTGAACAGGGCGTCGGCGAGGGATTCGGCGAAGCCGTCGTGGTCGTCCCCGCCGCGGGCGAGGGCGTGGAATGTGGTGGTGCCGGAAAGGATTTCGAACAGCAGGTCGGGGTCGGCCGCGGCCGGGATCTGACTGCTGTCGGCCGCGTGGCCGAGGAGTTCGGCGAAGGCCTTGCGTACCGGTGCGCCGATGGCGAGCAGGCGCTGGCGGGCCTCCTCGGTCTGCGAATCGGCGAGCAGGCCGGGCACACCGGCGCGGGCGGCCGGACTGGCGGCGCGGCTGAGGAAGATGCGCGCCCAGGTGCGCAGGTCGGCGCGCAGATCGCCGGTCGGTTCCGGGAGCGCGTGCGCGCCGGGGCCGTGGACGGCCTCTTCGAGCAGGGCTTCCCGCGTGGGCCAGCGACGATAGATGGCGGGGGCGCCGACCTCGGCGCGACGTGCGATGGCGGAGATGGTGGTCTGCTGATAGCCGACCTCGGCGAGCAGCTTCCGTGTGGCGACCAGGACTGCGAGGTCCTTGTCGATATCGCGCGGGCGGCCGGGCCGCGGGCGCGGCTCGGGGGTCATCGCCGCGGCCCAGGTGTCGCTGCCGCATCCCGCGGTCGGGGCGAAACAGGAACGCGCGCAGCGGATCTGCGCATCCGCACAGCAGGATTCACGGTTTCGTCCCCTTCCAGCCTCCGGGTAATTACGTTATAGGTCATATCATAATTAAATCCGCGAGGAGAGTGCCCATGCCCGATCGCAGTTCGTTCCCCGACCTGCCCGAGGGATTCGACGTCACCGATCCGGCCTTGTGGGCCGCCCGCGTACCTACCGCGGAATGCGCCGAACTTCGTCGCGCGGCCCCGATCTGGTGGAATGCGCAGCCGCCGGGGACGGGCGGGTTCCACGACGGCGGGTGCTGGGTGGTCAGCACGCATGCCGACGTGAAGGAGGTGTCGCGGCGCAGCGACGTGTTCTCCAGCTTCGAGAACACGGCGATCTCGCGCTTCAACGACGACATCACCCGCGCGCAGATCGAGATGCAGCGGTTCTCGCTAATCAATATGGACGCACCCGAACACACCCGGATGCGCAAGCTGGTCGCCAAAGGCTTCACGCCGCGCGCGATCAACGGGCTACGCGCCGAATTGTCCACGCGCGCACGGGCGATCGTCGAAGAGGCCGCCGCCGCGGGTGCCGGTGACTTCGTCACGCAGGTTGCCTCCGAACTGCCGTTGCAGGCGATCGCCGCGCTGATCGGTGTGCCGCAGTCGGATCGACGCAAGGTCTTCGACTGGTCCAACGAGGTGACCGGCTACGACGATCCCGACTACGCGGACGTCGAGCCCATCGCCGCGGCCACCGAACTGCTCGGCTACGCCTGGCGGCTGGCCGAGGAACGCAAGGCCCGCCCCGCCGACGACATCGTGACCGAACTGGTCCACGCCGACCTCGACGGCCAGGCCCTGACCTCGGAGGAGTTCGGCTTCTTCGTGATCCTGCTGGCGGTGGCCGGGAACGAGACCACGCGCAACGCCATCACCCACGGCATGATCGCCTTCCTCGACAATCCGGAGCAGTGGGAGCTGTTCAAGAAGGAGCGCCCCGCCACCGCCGCCGACGAGATCATCCGCTGGGCCACCCCGGTCAGTTCCTTCCAGCGCACCGCCCTCGCCGACACCGAGCTATCGGGTGTGCGCATCGCGAAGGGACAGCGCGTCGTCATGCTCTACCGCGCCGCCAACTTCGACGACACCGTCTTCGAGCACCCCGACCGATTCGACATCCGCCGAGATCCCAACCCGCACTTGTCCTTCGGCGGCACCGGGGCGCACTACTGCCTCGGCGCGAACCTGGCCCGCCTGGAAATAGACCTGATCTTCCACGCCATCGCCGATCACCTGCCCGACATCACCAGGCTCGGCGATCCCCGCCGCCTGCGCTCCGGCTGGCTCAACGGCATCAAGGAATTCAAGGTCCGCTACTGACCTTCCGCGTCGCGGAGCTTGTCCAGCGCCGCGTCCAGTTCGCGGCCCATCTCGTCGAGCCCGGCGATGAGCTGGTCGAGCTGCTGGTTCACCTCGGTGAACTCGTCGGTGAAGCCCAGGTCTCCGAACTCGGCTCGGAGCAGGGCGGTCTGCGCCGCGAGTTCGTCCAACTGTGGATCTCGTTCGGTCACCGGGTGAGGGTACCGCCGACGGTGGGGGAGTGAGTGTCGTCACCTCGGGAACGCGCCGCCCGGTCCGGGATTCGCCATACGTACACTGGACGGGTTATGACTACCCCCTTGCCGCTCGTTTTCGATGCCCCTCGTCGTGGTATGCCGCCGCGGCATCTCGCCGACCTCGATGCGGCGGAGCGCAAGGCGGTGGTGGAGGAGCTCGGGTTGCCGAAGTTCCGGGCCGATCAGATCGCGCGGCAGTACTACGGGCGGCTGGTCGCGGATCCGGCGCAGATGACGGATCTGCCGGAGGGGATGCGGGCCAAGGTGGCGGAGGCGTTGTTCCCGACGCTGCTCACCGAGATCCGGCATATCGAATGTGATGACGGCACCACGCGCAAGTCGCTGTGGAAGGCCAATGACGGCACCCTGCTCGAATCGGTGCTCATGCGCTATCCGGATCGCAACACCCTGTGCATCTCCAGCCAGGCCGGTTGCGGCATGGCGTGCCCGTTCTGCGCGACCGGTCAGGGCGGTCTCAACCGCAACCTGTCCACCGCCGAGATCGTCGACCAGGTGCGTGCCGCGGCCGCCGCGCTGCGGGACGGCGAGGTGGCCGGTGGCCCGGGCCGCCTGTCCAACATCGTGTTCATGGGCATGGGTGAGCCGCTGGCCAACTACAAGCGCGTGGTGAACGCGGTGCGCCGCATCACTTCTCCCGCGCCGGAGGGCTTCGGCATCTCGCAGCGATCGGTGACCGTCTCCACGGTCGGTCTCGCGCCCGCGATCCGCAAGCTCGCCGACGAGGACATGTCGGTGCGACTCGCTGTCTCCCTGCACACTCCGGACGACGAACTCCGAGACACCTTGGTACCGGTCAACAATCGCTGGCCGGTCGCCGAAGTCCTCGACGCCGCACGCTATTACGCCGACAAGTCCGGCCGCCGCGTCTCCATCGAATACGCCTTGATCCGCGGCATCAACGACCACGGCTGGCGAGCCGACATGCTCGGCAAGAAGCTCCACAAGGCCCTCGGCCCCCTCGTCCACGTCAACTTGATCCCCCTCAACCCGACCCCCGGCAGCAAGTGGGACGCCAGCCCCAAGCCGGTCCAGGACGAATTCGTCCGCCGAGTCCAGGCCCAGGGCGTCACCTGCACCGTCCGCGACACCCGCGGCCAGGAAATCGCCGCCGCCTGCGGCCAACTCGCCGCCGAAGGCTGACCCGCCCTCAGCAACGGTCCGGGTTCTCGTGCGGTCGTGACGTTAGGCTGACGGCATGAGCGAGGCGATCGATTGGTCATGGCTGCGCACCGCGATCCCGATCATCGATATGGCCATGTACCTGGGTATGCCCGAGGACATCGCCCGTACCGTGGAGATCCGCGATGGGATGATCGTGCACTGTGAATCGCCGTCTCCGAACCATGTCGCGATCAGTGACAATGTTGCGGCTGACTGCCGATGGGACCTACGTCCGGGAGAATATGTCGTTGCGGGCGCGCGGCGATGCGGTAGCGGTCGATGCCGTGGACCCGCTCGACGTGACCATCAGTTGGAATCAGCTGGATCTGGGTTTGGACTGAACCTCGGCAATCGGAACGGGGATACGAAATGATCGACCATGTCTACATTTCGGTGACCGATCTCGAGGCGGCATCGGCGTTCTACCTCGCGGCTCTGGAGCCGTTGGGCTGGAAGGAGTTCGGAAGCTACCGCGCTTCCGAAGAAGCGAGCGGCGTTCCCGATCTCTTCGGTATCGGGGATGCTGTTTATGTCTCCGGGACCGGGGTCGGCTCGAGCATCTGGTTGCGGCAGCGCAATCCCGGGGAGACGGGGCTCTACGTCGGCATCGTGTGTGACAGTGTCGAGGCGGTTGACGCGGCCTATGCCGCCGCGCTCGCGGCCGGGGGTGTCGATGAGGGGGCGCCGGCTGATCGGACGTATTTCGCGCCGGGCTATTACGCCGCCAATGTCGCGGATGTCGACGGGAATCGGCTGGAGTTCGTTCACAAGGCCTGGTGGCCGGGATCGGGTGGGGGCCAGTAGGCTCGGGGGTGGCCACGGTGACCTGCCGCCGCCCGAAGGTCTCGGAGAGGCGAATGTGGCAACTTCCGAAAGCGAAGCGACTGACCAGGATTCCGGGGTGGAATCGGGGGAACCGGATGACGCCGCGCTGAGTGACGTCGCGGTGGAGGATGGCGCGCCCGATGACGCGGTGGACGATGACGCTGCCGAGGGCGGGGTCTGGGATGAACGTGATTCTCCGGCTTTGCGAAAGGCGCGCAAGGAGGCCGAACTCACCGCGGGTGGGGATTCGACTCGGGCGTATCTGAAGCAGATCGGGCGGGTGCCGTTGTTGTCGGCAGCCGAGGAGGTCGATCTGGCGATTCGCATCGAGGTCGGTCTGTTCGCGGGGGAGAAGTTGCGGGCCGAGGCGGAGTCGCCGACCGGGATGACTATGGCGCGCCGGCGCGATCTGGCCTGGGTCGAACGCGACGGGGTCCGGGCCAAAGATCATCTGCTGGAGGCGAATCTGCGCCTGGTGGTGTCGATCGCCAAGCGCTACACCGGGCGTGGCATGGCCTTTCTCGACCTGATCCAGGAGGGCAATCTGGGTTTGGTGCGCGCGGTCGAGAAGTTCGACTACAGCAAGGGATTCAAGTTCTCGACGTATGCCACCTGGTGGATCCGGCAGGCGATCACCCGCGCCATGGCCGATCAGTCCCGCACCATCCGCATCCCCGTGCACATGGTGGAGATCATCAACAAGCTCGGCCGGGTACAGCGTGAGCTGCTGCAGGAACTGGGCCGCGAGGCCACGCCCGAGGAACTCGCCGAGGTGCTGGACATCACCCCGGCGAAGGTGCTCGAGATCCGCCAGATCGCCCGCGAACCGATCTCCCTGGACCAGACGATCGGCGACGAGGGCGACAGCCAATTCGGTGATTTCATCGAAGATTCCGAGGCGATCGTCGCCGTCGAGGCGGTGGCGTTCTCGCTGCTGCAGGAACAGTTGCGCGCCGTCCTGGGCACCCTCACCGAGCGCGAGGCCGGTGTCATGTCGCTGCGCTACGGGCTGAGCGACGGGCAACCGCGCACCCTCGACGATATCGGCAAGGTGTACGGCGTCACCCGCGAGCGGATCCGCCAGATCGAGTCCAAGACGATGTCGAAGCTGCGTCACCCGTCGCGCTCGCAATCATTGCAGGGCTACCTCGAATAGCCGCCGAAATAGGTTGAGGCGCAATCCCTCCGCGTGATACGAAATGTCGCCGGACGGAGGGGGAAAGCGTGTACGGGCGAACGGTATTGGTGGCGGTGGTGGCGTGCGTCGCCGTAGCGGTCGGCGGATGTGATGGACATTCCGGTACGCCGGTGACGGCGACCGGTTCGCCGACGACACCGCTCTCGACGACACCGACGAAAACCACCACACCGCCGACGACTTCGAGCGACGGCAGGCCCCTCGCGAATACGCCCACCCAGTACGGCGGGCACACTCTGGACCTGTCGAAACCACAGACGCTCGTGGTCGCGATGTACAAGCTCGGCGACGACGATGTGCTGTCGTTCGGCCAGTTGACCTTCGTGCGTTCGGTGTGGGGTTCCGGCGCGGTCGGCCGCGGTTATCACGAGACCGGCGGCTACGGCAGTGCGCCGATCGCGCCGGACGCCGTGATCAGCTGCGACACACCACAGTGCGCCGCGACCCGCGGTGACGCGACGAGCTATTCGTTCACGCCGGTGACGGCGGCCGTGTTCGGGGCGCACGCGCGCGAGAAGAACAGGCTGTCGGACGGGGTGGATGCCGTCGTCACCATTCGTGACGGGCGGATCGTCGAGTTGCGCCAGTTCGTCACGGAGGCGGCCAGATCCGACCCGGCACTCGAGCCGAATGCCGCGCCGGTGGCGGACGATCCGATCGTCGACCTGAGTTTCGGTGCGGATGATGTGGTGACCTATGAGGACGTGTTGTACCGCGATCACCTGGTGCCGGGAAACACTTCCGGTCGCGATCCCAACGCCGTGGAGCGGACGGTGCCGCTGGACCCGGGGGTTCTCCTCATGTGCCACAGTGAAATCGGCCCGGTCGCCAACGGCTGGAATGCGGGCCGGGTGCCGGTGGCCGTCTCGCTGGTCGATATCCGCAAGCTGGCCCGGAAGCTGCCGGTCTACATGCGCGCCATCATGCGGGTGCGTGACGGCAAGGTGGTCGACATCTGGCAGCAGTATGTCGACTGACCTGGGACCCCGACGACGCTGTCGGGTCGCGCGCGGAATCAGCGCAGGACGGTCACCGAGGCCGGGGCGGGCTCGCTGAGTTCGGTCTCGGGGAGCAGCAGGTGCCCGGCGAATCCGAGGGTCAGCATGCCGATGACGAATGCGGTCGCGATGCGGTAGTTGATACGACGCGGCTGCTGGACGGTGAAATATCCGAAATTGCGATCGGCGAACTGAATTTGGTTGTTCATGATTCTCCATTCGAGGTGCGGCTCGCGAGAACGGGGGTTGCCCGTGCCGGGGGCCGCGGTTGATCTCGAGGATGAATCTACCGTGTGAGCTGGGTGCAAGCGAGGGGCTCGAACGTTGCCGCGGACGCTGAAAGCCCCGCTACAGCACGGTTTTCGTGTCATTGAACCGAGCCCCGGTCGCGCAGTCGCGTCGCGTTCGGTGAATCCCACGAACAGAAAGCGATTTCGAGAGACCGGGGTTACATATGCGGTCGGTGAATTGCGGAGTTATTTGCGACACACGCGCGCGGATCAGTTCTTCGGCCCGCGCAGTCGCGCCCGCACCACCTCGCGATTGACGGCCGCGACCGCGGTAAGCGGAATGCTCTCCGGGCAGACCGCCGCACATTCGCCGTAACTCGAGCAGGGCCCGAATTCCTCCTCCATCTGCCCGGCGAGACCGCGCGCACGACGACTGCGTTCCTGCTTGCCGCGCGTCACCGTACCCAGGTGCAGCAGTTTGGCTCCCGCGTAGAGATGCGCGGCGCCGTTCGGACAGGCGGCCACGCACGCGCCGCAGCCGATGCAGGCGGCGAAGTCCAGCGCGTACTCGGCGTCGTCGTGCGGGAGCGGTTCGGCGTCGGCGTCGGCGGCGGTGCCCGCGTCCACGGCGATGTGCCCGCCCGCCTGGATCAGCCGGTCCAGCGCCGAACGGTCCACCACCAGATCGCGGACCACCGGGTAGGCGGCCGACCGGAACGGTTCGATGCGCACGCGCGCGCCGTCGCTGAAGGAGCGCACGTGCTGACGGCAGGACGGGGTGTTGGGCAGCGGGCCGTGCGGGCGGCCGTCGACGGTGATTCCGCAAGAGCCGCAGACGCCTTCGCGGCAGTCGGAGTCGAAGGCGACCGGGTCGCGGCCGGACGCGACCAGGCTGTCGTTGAGCCGGTCGAGGAGTTCCAGCAGCGACATCTCCGGCGTGGCGTCCTCGACGACATAGTCCTCGTAGCCGCCGGGCGCGGCCGTGTCGGCCTGCCGCCAGATCTGCAACGTCAGCCTCATACGTAATTCCTCGTCTGTAGCGGGACGGCGGAGAACGTCAGCGGCTCGTCGTGGCGGATCTGCGGGCCGTCGTGCCGGTACTCCCACGCCGAGACGAACGCCCAATGCTCGTCGTCGCGGCGCGCCTCGCCGTCGCGGGTCTGGTGTTCGACGCGGAAGTGCGCGCCGCAGGACTCGTCACGATCGAGCGCGTCGAGACACATGAGCCGGGCCAGGCCGAGGAAATCGGCGACGCGACCGGCCTTTTCGAGCTCCTGATTGAACTGCTCGCCGCTGCCCGCGACCCGCAGATCGGACCAGAATTCGGCGGTCAGCTTGTCGATCGCGGCAATCGTGTCGGTCAGCCCCTGCGCCGAGCGTGACACCCCGCATCCGGCGTAGAGCAGCTCGCCCAGCCGCCGATGGAACCGATCCGGGCCCTGCGTGCCGCCGATCGACAGCAGCGCCCCGACCCGGCCCTCGACCTCGGAGATCGTCGCCGTCACCGCGGGATGGTCGGCGGCCAGGGGCGCGGTGCCGAGTTGTCCCGCCAGATAGTTCGGCACCGCGTAGGGCAGCGTGAACCAGCCGTCGACGCACGCCGACAGCAGCGAGTTCGCGCCCAGCCGGTTCGCGCCGTGATAACCCCAGCTCGCCTCCCCGGCCACGAAAAGCCCTGGGATGGAGGTCATCTGGTCGAAATCGCTCCACAGCCCGCCCATGGAGAAGTGCGCGCCGGGCGCGATCCGCATGGGCGTCCGGTAGGGGTCCTCGCCGGTGGCGTCGCGGTACATCGAGAAGAGGTTGCCGTAGCGCTCGGCGATGGTGTCGCGGCCCAGCCGGGCCAGCGCGTCGCGGAAGTCGAGGTAGACGCTGTTGTGCAGCGGGCCCACCCCGTGCCCGGCGTCGATCCGATTGCGGGCGGCGCGCGAGGAGACGTCGCGCGGCGAGAGATTGCCGTAGGACGGGTACATCCGCTCGAGGTAGTAGTCACGCTCGTTCTCGGGGATATCACCCGGATCGCGATCGTCACCGGCCTTCGCGGGCACCCAGATTCGGCCGTCGTTGCGCAGGGATTCGCTCATCAGAATGGTTTTCGACTGCCATTCCGAGTTCACCGGCAGCGCGGTCGGATGGAACTGGATGAAGGCGGGCGAGGCGAACAGCGCGCCCCGCATGTGCGCCCGCCAGGTCGCGGTCGCGTTCGAATTGCGGGCCAGCGTCGAACGATAGAAGACATTGCCGTAGCCGCCGGTCGCCAGCACCACCGCGTGCCCGGTGGTGGCGGTGACCGCGCCGGTGACCAGATCCCGTGCCACGATGCCGCACGCGCGGCCGTCGTCGACGATGAGATCGAGCATCTCGCTGCGGGTGTGCAGATTCACTGTGCCCGCGTGCACCTGCCGCAGCAGCGCCTGACTGCCCGCGACCTGCAACTGCTGGCCGGTCTGCCCGCGCGTGTAATAGGTGCGCGAGACCTGCACGCCGCCGAAGGACCGCGTCGCCAGGCTGCCGCCGTACTCGCGCGCGAAGGGCGCGCCGATGGCGTTCATATGGTCGATCACCCGCGCCGACTCCGCGGCCAGCCGGAAGCAATCCGCCTCGCGGGCACGGAAATCCCCGCCCTTGACGGTGTCTTTCACGAACCGTTCGACGCTGTCGTTGTCGACCTTGCGGGCGCGGGCGGCATTGATGCCGCCCTGCGCGGCCACACTGTGCGCGCGCCGGGGCGCGTCGTGGAAGGTGAAACACTCGACGTGGAAACCGAGTTCGCCCAGCGCCGCGGCACAGCCCGCGCCCGCCAGCCCGGTGCCCACCACGATCACCGTGAACTTGCGCCGGTTGAGCGGGCTGACCAGGCGGTAGTCCAGGCAGCGCTGCTGCCAGGCGCGGGCCGGATCACCCTCGGGCACACCGCCGGTGATGGGAGCGCCGACCGTGCGCAGGTCGGCCAGGGGATCGATCATCACGACACCACTCCGATCCACACCGCGACGGGAATCGTCATATTGCCGACCATCACCGCCAGCGCCAGCAGGCCGCCGAGCGCCACGCACACCTGCCGGGTGCGCTGGCCGGTGATGCCGAGATCATTGACCGCCGTCCACAATCCGTGCGCCAGATGCGCGCCGAGCAGGGCCATGGCCAGCAGATAGAACACCGCGACCGCGGGGCGGTCGAAGCTGGCGACCAGATTGGCGTAGGCGTGACTGGTGGTGCGGGTGGCGTCGGTGAACGAGGTGCTCGCGAACGGCCGCGCGCCGACGGTCAGGTCCAGGATGTGGAAGACGATGAACAGCAACAACACCAGACCGGTGACCAGCATGGTGCGCGCCGTGAACGACCGCAGCCCCTTCAGACCCTGACGCCGGAAGCGGCCGCGTGCCGCGTGCGCGCGCCGGGTCAGCAGGACCGCGCAACCCACATGGGCGATCAGGCAACAACCCAGCACCACCCGGAAGATCCAGAGCGCGCCCTCGTAGGGCAGGAACGGCTGCAACAGGGTCCGCAGCCAGTGCGCGTATTCGTCGAAGTGCTCGGCGCCCAGGTAGACCTTGAGGTTGCCGACCATGTGCACCAGTACGAAGAGTGCGAAGACGATCCCGGTACCGGCCATGATCAGCTTCAACGTGACCGACGAGGGGCGGATCCGCCACTCCCATCGGGGTAGTGCGACGGCGGGGCCGCGGGCCACTTCATGCCCGGCGTCGGCGGTATCCACGATCTCGGTAGCAGGCGTCATCGCATCCGTACCTCCTCGAACTCAGAACGTACCGCCGCCTTTCCGGATCTTCTGGCAACCACACGGCAACGGTCAGGTCTCCGGCTGATTCGGCGGACCGTCAGTCGGATTGTCTGAGACGGCCTACGCTGGGGTGATGGAAAGTCTTGTGACCGTGCTGTCGCGGCTCGCGGGCGGCGCGCATCAGGCCGTGTTCGATCGCACGAACGGTCAACTGCTGGGCGGGATTCCGGGAACCAAGGTGGTCCGGCTGACCACGGTCGGCCGCAAGACCGGACAGCCGCGGGTCACCATGCTGAGCACACCGCTGCCGGTCGGGGAGCGGGTCGTGCTGATCGCCTCCTTCGGCGGCGAGCCCCGGCATCCGCAGTGGTATCGCAACCTGTGCGCGGACCCGCATGTCACGGTGAACATCTCCGGCACCGAGCGCAGGATGCTCGCGCGCACAGCGGATTCGGCCGAACGCGCGCGACTGTGGCGGCAGATTGTTTGCCGCGCGCCCAACTACGCGCTCTACCAGCTGCGGACCTCCCGCGAGATTCCGGTGGTGATCCTGGAAAACGATTCCGCGACTTAGCGATTCGCGGACCGGCGGACGGCGGGGGACGGGGTCTGGCAAGGTTGCGGAGCATGGGATCGATTTCGGGGGTCCCGGATGAGGAGTCGTTCGGGGAGCGGCTGCGGCAGTGGCGCAAGATTCGCCATGTCAGCCAGGCCGAACTCGCCGAACGGGTGGGGGTCAGCACGCGGGTGCTGTCGACGGTGGAGGCGGGGCGGGCCGGACCGGAACGCGAACTCGTGCTGCGGGTGACCGACGTGCTGGATCTGGGACTGACCGATCGCAATCAGCTGTTGCGGGCGGCGGGGTTCGCGCCGGTGTATCCCGATGTCACGGTGCACGATCCGCGCTGGACGCCGTTCACCGGGGCGATGGATCGGCTGCTGCGGGCGCACGAACCGTTCCCCGGGCTGGTACTGGACGCCTACGGGACGGTGATCGCCGCCAATCAGGGCTGTGCGGCGCTGTTCGGCCGGGACCCCGTGGGCACCAATATGATCGAGCGCTACATCGTGGAGAGCACCGCGCCGGAAACCGAGTCGGACTGGCTGGAGGTGGCGTGGGCCGCCCGCGCCCGGCTGCGCACCCAGCTCGCCCGCTCACCCTCCGACGAACGGCTGCCCGGGCTGATCGGGCGGCTCGACGCCATGCTCGCCGGGCTCCCGGCCCCGCACCGCGACCCCGGTGACCTGGTCGCGTGCTCCACCTTCCGGCGGGGCGCGCGGATGATCCGGACCGGGCTGCTGGCGGCCCACTTCGACGCCGCCCACGACCTCACGCTGGAGGAGTTGCGGATCGAGCTGTTCTACCCGCTCGACCAGGCTTCCGAGGAATTCTTCCGCTCGCACTGACGCTCGTCCGCTCGCGGTGATCCTCGCCCGCTCGGGCCGATGGATTTCCGCGCGCACCGCCCGGGGGTGCGAAGATCGGCGGCGGTGTGCGACTACTCCGCACGGCGGCGGTACGCGGCTTATGCTCGGGTTGGTAAGGCTCGTTGTCGTATCGGGGTCGCTGTGGGGCAGATCGATCCGTTTTCTACGCGCCGCGATGTGACCTCTGGGTTCGTCGCGGAATTGGCCGCGACCGGATTCGCCGACGCGGTCGAGATCGGCCGGGGCGGGTTCGGGGTCGTGTACCGGTGTTTCCAGCCCGCGCTGGAACGGACCGTCGCCATCAAGGTGCTGACCGCGGACCTCGAGTCCGACGCGCTGGAACGGTTCGTGCGCGAGCAGCTGGCCATGGGCAAGCTGTGCGGGCACCCGAACATCGTGACCGTGTACGAGGCGGGGTCGACCGATACCGGGCGGCCGTTCATCGTGATGCCCTACCACTCGCAGGGGTCCCTCGATGCGCGGATCCAGCAGCGCGGGATCGTGGAGTGGCAGGAGCTGCTGCACTACGGGGTGAAACTGGCGGGCGCGCTGGAGACCGCGCATCGGCGCGGCCTGCTGCACCGGGATGTGAAGCCGGGCAACATCCTGCTCACCGAATACGGGGAGCCACAGCTGGCCGACTTCGGGATCGCCCGGCTGACAGGCGGTTTCGAGACCGCGGCGGGCACCGTCGCCGGGTCGCCCGCCTACACCGCGCCGGAGGTGCTGCAAGGGCAGACCCCCGATGTGACCGCCGACGTCTACGCGCTGGCCGCCACCCTGTTCTGCGCCGGGACCGGGCACGCGGTGTTCGAGCGGCGCAGCGGCGAGCAGTTGATCGCACAGTTCGTGCGGATCACCAAGCATCCGCTGCCCGATCTCGGGGGCGCGGGACTGCCGCCGGAACTGACCGGGGTGATCGAGGCCGCGATGGCGCGGGAGCGCACCGAACGACCCAAGTCGGCCGCGGAATTCGGGGCCGCGCTGCGTGAGATCCAAGAGCGGCAAGGACTCTCGCCGGACGAGATGGCGATTCCCTTGCCCGCGCTGGGCGCGGACGGTCTGGACGGCACCGCGACCGGGTCGGGGCGGATCACGCCATCCGGCCTCACACCGTCGAGCCTCAGACCCTCCGGAGTCACGCCGTCGGGCCGCACACCGACGTCGAGTCGCAGCCGCGCCGGGCGCACCACCGCGGCGCCGCCGGTGCCCGCCACTCGGCTGCGCCCGCCCACCCTCTCCCGAGCCCTGGTCCCGCGCCCGCGTCTGCTCGACGCCCTGCACTCGGCCAGCGACCGCCGGCTCGCGGTTGTGCACGGCCCCACCGGTTTCGGCAAGACCACCCTGGCCGCGCAGTGGTGCGCGGCGGTCACCGCGGCGGGGGAGTCGGTGGCCTGGCTGACCGTGGACAGCGACGACGACACTGTGGTGTGGTTCCTCTCGCATCTCATCGAGGCCATTCGCCAGGCTCGGCCCGCCCTGGCGCGCGAACTCGGCCAACTGCTCGAGGAGCACGGCGACGCCGCCGGACGGTTCGTGCTGACCTCGCTGATCAACGACATCGACCGGCGCGGTGAGCAATTGACGGTGGTCATCGACGACTGGCATCGTGTCGCCGCCCCCGAGACCCAGGCCGCGTTGCGTTTCCTCATCGAGAGTTGCAGCCCGGCCCTGCGCATCCTGGTGACCAGCCGACATCAGACCGGGTTGCCCATGAGCTCCATGCGCGCCCGCGGCGACCTGGTGGAAATCGACACCGCCGCACTGCGGTTCACCGCGACGGAAGCCTATGCGCTGCTGGTCGAGCTGGACGGGCTGGATCTGGATCGCGGTGATGTGGAGGACCTCACCGAATCCACCGGCGGCTGGGCGGCGGCCCTGCAATTGGCGGCATTGTCGTTGCGGGGCAGTGAGGATCCAGGGCAGTTGATCGGGCAGCTCACCGGCCGCCATCACGCCATCGGGGAATTCCTGGCCGAGAACGTGCTGGAGGCCCTGGAACCCGGTGTGCTCGATTTCATGGTCGCGACCTCGCTGACCGAACGCACCTGCGGCGAACTGGCCACGGCGCTGACCGGGGTCGCGGACGGGCAGGCGCTGCTCGAGCAGATCGAACAGCAGGATCTGTTCCTGCGCCGCCTCGATGGCGGGCAGTGGTTCCAATACCACCAGCTGTTCCAGGATTTCCTGCGGCAACGCCTCGAATACGGTGGGCCCGAACAGATCGAGGCGTTGCATAGGACCGCCTCGCAGTGGTTCGCCGAGCACCGGCAGGTGAGCGAGGCGGTCGATCACGCCCTGCTCGCGGGGGATGAGCAGCGGGCCGTGGAGATCGTGGAGCGCGACGGCATGTCGCTGCTCGAGTACGGGCAGATGGCCAGCCTCATCGGCCTGGTGAACAAGCTGCCGCCCGCGGTGATCGAGACCCATCCGCGGCTGCAACTGGATCTGGCGTGGGCGAACATCCTGCTGCACCGGGCCGGGCCCGCAGAACGCGCACTGGCACTGGCGGAATCGACACTGGCCGATGCCGACCCGTCGGTGCGGGAGCTGTTGCGCGCGGAGGCGGGGGTGGTGCACGCGGTGGTGACCGTGCGCGCCGACGTGCTGACCGGCGTGGAGGAGTGGCTGGCGCCGTGCTTCGCGCACGCCGACGAACTGTCCCCGTATGTGGTGGCCATCGGCGCGAATGTGGCCAGTCTGGCGGCTGGATACCGCTACGACTTCGACGAGGCGGTCCGCATCCAGGAGTGGTCGGCTCCGTATATGCGCCGGAACAAGGGCTTCTACAACAATATTCACGGCCTGTGCTTTCTCGGCCTGGCCGCCAGCCTGCAACTCGACATTCCGCGTGCGGAGGAGTATTTCCGGGCCGCGTTGAAGATCGCGAAGCAGTCCGGCGGCAGTCATTCCTATGGGGCGCGTCTGGCCGGTTCGCTGCTGGGCGAACTGCTCTACGAGCGTGGCGAACTCGCCGAGGCGGAGCGGCTGCTCGACGACGGGTACAAGCTCGGCCCCGACGCGGGCGTCGTCGATTTCAAGCTGGCGCGGTACGTGGTCGGCGCGCGCGTGAAGGCGCTGCGCGGTGACCGGGCCGCCGCCATCCGCCGCCTCAACGAGGGTGCGCGCGTGGCGCTTTCGATGTCGCTGCCCCGCCTGCGTGCCGAGGTGGAGAACGAGCGCCTCCGCCTGGGCCTGCCCCCGCACCCCGAATTCGGCCCGCTCCCGGTCGTCGACCACGCCCACCGCCGCACCCCGACCGACCCGATCGACGAATTCACCGTCCTCTACGAGGAATTCACCGCCATCCGCCTGCTGCTCGCCGAATCCGACCCGGCCCGTCGCGAACTCGCCCGCGCCTGGGCCCAGGAATGGGTCGACCTCCTCGAGTCCGTCCACCGCCCCCGAGAGCTCCTCAAGGCCCGCCGCCTCCTGGTCGCCTGCCTGGCCGCCACCGACCACCTCCCCGAGGCCGAATCCCTCCTGGCCACCGTCCTAGCCCAATGCGCCGAACACGATTCGGTCCGCTACATCCTCGACGGCGGCCCCCACGTCGTAGCCACCCTCGCCGCCCTCCACACCGACCAACTCGCGGGCCGATGGCGACCGGAATGGCCGGAGGTCCCACCCACCTTCCTCCAGGCCCTGGTCGAAGCCCATGCCGCCCAAACCATCTGAGACCGTTCATCACCCCGCCACCGACCCGGCGGGTGTGGATCCCGGCCGAGAACATGCCGGGCGGAATGTCCGGTGTGACGGGATTGTTGGGGGCGACGTCATGGCGGGCTTGTTCAGTACAGTGAGCGCGCTGGATATCGAGTTGGGCAGGGATTACGGGTGACGGAACCTCTACACGAGGCGCATGAGCGGGCCAGTTGGGCGGAGTTGTTCTTCGATCTGGTGCTGGTGTTCGCGGTGACGCAGGCGGCGCATGTGGCGTTCGCGGGGCAGAGTTGGGGTGCGGTCGGGCAGACGGTGCTGCTGCTGGGGATCATGTGGTGGTCGTGGGTGGGGACCACGCTGGCGGTGCACGGGGTGGAGGATTCGAATCGGCAGCGGCTGTTCCTGTTCGCGTGCGGGCTGTGCATGTTCGTGGTCGCGATCACCGCGCCGCACGCGTTCACCGGGCACGCGCAGCCACTGCTGCTGGCGCTCGCGCACCTGGCGTTGCGGGTGATGCTGTGGGTGGAGATGCAGCGCAAGCGGGCCTTCTCGCAGGCGGGGGCGTTCGGCAACTGGTTCAATCCGTTCACCGTGACCGTGCTCGCCGCCATGATCCTGGTGGTGGCCGCGCTGGTGCCCGCGGGCGGCCTGCGCAACGGGCTGTGGATCGTGGCGGTGCTGCTGGCCTTCGGCGGTCCGGCCCTGCTGGCCAAGCGGCTGCAAACGGTCCAGTTCGGTGCGACCCATCTGCCCGAACGCTTCGCCACCTTCGTCATCATCGCCCTGGGTGAAACCGTCGCCTCGGTGGGTTCCGAAGCGGCGGAAGCCCATCTGGGCGTGGTGTCCTGGATCGCGGTGGTGCTGATCTTCCTGCTCGGCTGCGGCCTGTGGTGGCTGTATTTCGCCTACGGCTTCTCCGCGGTCGAACATTCCCTGCGCACCAACCAGATTCGCGGCACCGTGGTCCGCGATGTCCTCAGCTACGGGCATCTGCTGCTGGTCATCGGCCTGGTGCTGGTGGCGGTCGGCGCGCGCACCATGGTCGAGCATCCGACCGCGGTCGCGCACGGCGCGGCCGGATACCTGTTGCCACTGGGCGCGACCCTGTTCGTGACGACGTTCCTGTTCACCCGCTGGCGCATGTTCGGTGCGGCGACCCTGGGCCGGTTGATCACCGCCCTGGTGCTGGCCGCGCTCACCGCCGCCGCCCCGCTCCTGCCGCAGATCGCCGTCCTGGCCCTGGCGACGGCGATCCTGGCCGCCCTCAACGTCTTCGAACACTGGATCGTCTCGACCGGCCGTCCGCTCCTGCTGTTGCGGCACCCGTTCCGGGCGCGCTAACCCACCGGCACGATGGTGGCGACGATGGTCTGGATCTGATCGTCGTGGATCACGAAGGTCTCGGTGATGTCCACGGTGAGCAGTCGCACGCCGCCGAATCCGGAGTCGAGCAGGTAGCGGGTCGTCACCGTATCGCCGTCCTCGCTGATGCGCAGGTCGTGGACGCGCTGGATGACCGAGTACTGCACGCCGTGGTCGAGGTCGTTGGTGAGTTGTGGCCCGGAGTAACCGGTTTGCAGGCCCGCCTCGACCCGGGTCGCGTCGGGTGCGAACGGGACGTTCGAGGCGTCGTGGCTGACCAGCGCGTAGATGTAGGAGGCCGCGATCTCGGCATGGCGGGTCCGCAGTGGCTGTGCGTCCGCGGTGGCGATTCCGGTCGTCGAGCCGAGGGTCGCGGCCGCCGCCACCGACAGAACTGCAACATGTCCTAATTTCATCCGCTGATGCTGGCTCGAGCACCGCTGCCGCGCAACCGATTCCGCAAATCCGCGACCCGGTCGCGCACGGTCGGCCGGACGGGCTCGCCGCCGACGAACGCCGCCAGATCGGCGATCACCGCCGAATCCACATGCTGCGGAACCAGATAGCCCGCCGGCGTGGACGGACCGGTCCCGGGGAAGAGCATGTGGTCATCGGCGGGGTACACCCGCACGGTGACGTCCGTGCCCGCGAGTCCCCGCTCCCAGCCGGGCAGGTCCTCCTCGGCCGTGACCTGATAGTCGCGGCCACCCTGCACGAGCAGGATCGGCCGGTCGAGCGCGGCGGCGGTGGCGACCTGGTCGTAGTCGCGCAGATCCAGCCAGTACGAGGCGGGCCAGCCGAACAGCAGCTCGGCGGTGGGGGTCTGCGTCGACAGCGCGGGACTCTCGGTGCACGCGACCTGTTTCCGGGTGGCGGCCAGGATGTCGGTCAGATCCTCCTCCGGCTGCACCGCCGCGATGTGGTGCAGGGCGCGCAGGATGGACCGGGTCAGCGGAACCGTATCCCCGGCCAGGATGATCACACCGGCGATGCCCGGATCCGCGGCCGCGATGCGCGGCGCCGCCTTACCGCCGCCGCTGTGCCCGGCCACGAACACCCGTGCCGGATCGACCCCGGGCTCCCGCCGCAGCAACTCGACCGCCGCGAGCGTGTGCGGAAGGTACTCGTCGACCATGGTGAAGCCCGATACGGATTCGGATCCGCCGTGCGTGTGCCCCAGTTTGTCGAAGCGCAACACCGCCACACCGCGCGCGGCCAGACCCCAGGCGAGGTCCTTGAACGGCTTGTTCGGGCCGACGGTGACATCGCGATCGGCGGGTCCCGAGGAGACCAGCACGACGGCGGGTCGCGGGCCGCGGCCCTTGGGCAGCGTCAGCGTGCCCGAGACCGCGGTGGCGCCCGAACCCACGCTGATCTCACGCTCGGTGAACAGCCGGGGCGAGACGTAATCCGGTGCGGTCCAGCCGGATTCGGTGGGGGCGGCCAGGCGCAGCCCGTGCAGCAGGCCCGCGTCGTCGATTGCCAGGTGCACCGCCATGCTGCCGCTCTCGCAGGTCACGAGCACCTGTGCCCTGGTCAGCCCGTCGTCGAAGCGTTCGACCGCGGGCGTGCCGAGCTCGCGCACCGCCCCGATCCTGGCGATCTCCCCGGTCCAGCCGACGCCCACGGTCTCGGCGGACAGCACGGCCGCCATGCGCGGCGCGAACAAGGTCGCGAGATCGTCGAAGCGTTCGTCACGGAGTAGCTCGGCGACGGTGGTGGCCACGGTCGCGGGGTTCTCGCCGGTGGTGGAGTCGTGGTGAACGGTCATGCCGCCGAACCTTTCTCAATCAGTGCAATCATTCTTACAATTGAGAACGTTAGCAGGATGTGAGAAGGTCGGGAAGTGGAAACTTTCGAGTTGCTCGCGCATCCGGCGCGGCTGCGCATCGTGCACGCGCTGCGCGGCGACCGCACCCTCACCACCGGCGAACTGTGCGCCCGCCTGCCCGACACCTCGAAGGCGACCGTGTACCGGCACGTCGACGCCTTGACCGCCGCCGGAATCCTCGAGGTGGCCGAGGAACGCCGAGTTCGCGGCGCGGTGGAACGGCACTATCGCCTGCGCCAGGACCGCGCGGCCATCCCCGCCGAGGCCGCCGCCGCCCTGCCCGCCGACGGCTACCGCTCCGTCTTCGCCATGGCCATGGCCGTGCTGATCGCCGAGTTCGACGCCTACCTCGCCGGTGAGAACGCCGACCCGGCGGCCGATCTCGTCGGTTTCCGCCAACACGCCCTCTGGCTGAACCGCGAAGAACTCGAGCAGCTCATCATCGACCTGCGCGCGGTCATCGTGCCGCGCCTGGACCACCAGCCCGCCCCGGGCCGCGACCAATACCTGTTGAGCCCCATCCATTTTCCGATCGAGCGCGCGAGCGGCGAATAGTTCAGGTCTCGACCTCCGCGAGCCGGCGGCGGAGGTAGGCGCGCTCGGCGTCGTTCGTGGTCAGCTCCAGCGCGCGGCGGTATTCGATTGCCGCGGAGTCGTTTTCGCCCAGGCGGCGGTGCAGATCGGCGCGGGTGGCGGCGAGCAGGCGCGCGGGCAGCGGACCGGCGTCGTGCGACTCGGCGAGCAGTGTCAGTCCGGCGGCCGGTCCCGAACGCATGGCCACCGCGATCGCCCGGTTCAAAACCACCGTGGGGGACGGGACTTGGACGATCAGCGCGTCGTAGAGTTCGACGATGCGCGCCCAATCCGTCGCCGCCGCGGACTCGGCCGTGACATGGCAGGCGGCGATCATCGCCTGTAACTGGTACGGGCCCAGCCGATCCCGGCGCGCGGTCCGCCGCAGCTCGAGCAGCCCCGCGCCGATCAGCGCCCGATCCCAGCGCGCCCGGTCCTGCTCCTCGAGCGGAATCAGCGTCCCGTCGGCCGCGGCCCGGGTCGCCACCCGCGCCTGCTGCAACAGCACCAGGGCATGGAGCCTGCCCGCCTCCGGATCATCCGGCATCAGTTCCACCACCAGCGCGGCCAGCCGCCGGGCCTCGGCCGCCAACTCGGGCCGCTGCAACCGCGGCCCGCCGCTCGCCACATAACCCTCGTTGAACAGCAGATAGAGGACACCCAGCACCGCCCGGGTCCGCTCCGGCAGCAGATGATCCGGCGGCACCCGATACGGGATCCCGGCATCCCGGATCTTCTGCTTGGCTCGCGCCAGCCGTTTGGCCATGGTGGCCTCGGGAACGCCGAAGGCGCGGGCGATTTCGGCGGTGGTCAACCCGGTCAGGGTTCGCAACGCCAGCGCCACCTGCGCCTCGAAGGCCAGCGCGGGATGGCAGCAGGTGAACAGCAAGCGCAGCCGGTCATCGGGAATGCTGTTGTCGGGCACGGGTTCTCCGGATTCGGGCGGATCGATCAGCGCCAGCGCCGCCAGCTTGCGCGCCCCCACCTGTTCGCGGCGCAACCGGTCGACGGCGCGGCGGCGGGCGGCGGAGAGCCTGACCATGTCGGGCAAGCGGCACGGCTTCCACTCCTCGTGGAAGA
>NZ_JBSGBY010000014.1:0-36535 GCF_053601505.1 Nocardia sp. NPDC004722 | reverse complement strand
CAGCGGGTGCCGCGCTGCTGCTGGAGCAGACCGAGCAGCCCGAGGGCTTCGGCCGGGTGTACACCCGCGCCGCCGAAGGCACGCCCGGCCTGGAGTCCTACGTGGACGCCGCGACCATGGGCGATCGCGGTCGTGGGCTGATGACCGTGGAGCGGGAGCCGGACTATCTGGAGCGGCTGCTGGCGGTCGCCGCCGAGGCCGCCCGCGCCGCGCTGGCGGGCAGTGACATCGACGAGACCACCACGGCGCTCATCGCCGCCACCCCGAGCGCCGAGTTCCCGGCGCTGCTGGCCGCCGAGCTCGGCATCGCGGCCGAGGCGGTGTTCACCCCGGACCTGTCGCAGGGCGACCCGCACACCGCGTCTCTCTCGCTGGCGTATCACGCTGCCGCCGAGGCGGATTCGCTCGCGGGCTACCGCGACGTGCTGTTCGTCGCGGCGGGCGCGGGCCCGTCGGCGGCGGCCGTCGTCTACCGGCTCCCGGCCCTCGCCGGAGCCGCGGCGTGAGCACCGCGACGTATTGGCGCGCCATCGACCGCTTCCGCGCGGTCGCGGCCGCCGATCCGGACCGTGAGGCGGTGATCTACCCCGCGGGGAAGACCGCCTCCGGCCTCCCGGACTACCGCCACCTCACCTACCGTGAGCTCGACGAGTGGTCCGACACCATCGGCCTGCACCTGGCCGCGGCCGGGGTGGGCCGCGGCACCCGCACCATCGTGCTGGTGCTGCCCAGTCCGGAGCTGTACGCGATCATGTTGGGGCTGTTGAAGATCGGCGCGGTCCCCGTGGTCATCGACCCGGGCATGGGTCTGCGCAAGATGCTCAACTGCCTGCGGGCCGCGAACGCGGAAGCCTTCATCGGGATTCCGCAGGCGCACGCCGCGCGCAAGCTGTTCGGCAAGTACTTCCGGAAGGTGCGGGTGACTCTCACCGTCGGCCCGCGTTGGTTCTGGGGCGGCCCGACCCTGCGCGACTGGGACGCACCGGTGACCACGGGCCGCCTCGGCGACCGGCTGCGGGCCGAACTGGAATCGGCCGGGCCGCGCAGCGCGAAGGTGGCTGCCCGGCTCGAGGAACTGCTGGCCACGCTCGCCGAATCCCGTGCGGCGAAGACCGAGCATCGCGCCCCGTTCGATGCCTTCACCCTGCGCGAACGGGTTCCGGCACCCGACGACGAGGTGCTGCTCATCGCCTTCACCACCGGCAGCACCGGGCCCGCGAAGGCCGTGGAGATGACGCACGGCAATCTCAGCGCCATGGTCGAGCAGGTGCATGCCGCGCGCGGCCGGGTGGAGCCGGGCACCTCGCTGATCACCCTGCCGTTGGTGGGGATCCTGGACATGCTTCTCGGATCGCGTTGTGTGCTACCGCCTTTGGTGCCGAGCAAGGTCGGCTCGACCGATCCGGCGCATGTGGTCGACGCCCTCAACCGGTACGGGGTGAAGACCATGTTCGCCTCCCCCGCCGTGCTGATCCCGCTGCTGCGGCATCTCGAGCAGCACCGCACGCCGGTGCCCACGCTGCACAGCATCTTCTCCGGCGGCGCGCCCGTCCCGGACTGGTGCATCGCCGGGCTGCGGCGGGTGCTGGCCGCGGACGCCGAGGTGTACGCGGGCTACGGGTCCACCGAGGCGCTGCCCATGTCCACCATCGAATCCCGTGAGCTCCTCGACGGTTTGGCCGAGCGCGCGCAGCTGGGCGACGGTACCTGTGTGGGCCGCCCGGCCGAGGGCGTGCGGGCGCAACTGGTCGCCATCACCGACGATCCGCTCCCCACCTGGGCGCAGGCGCAGGCTCGCGATTCCGAGCTGGCGGAGACCCGCGGCATCGGTGAGCTGGTGGTGTCGGGGCCGAACGTGAGCACCCGCTACTACTGGCCCGAGGCGGCCAACCTGGCCGGGAAGATCCGAGACGGGGGCGTGGTGTGGCATCGCACCGGCGACCTGGCCTGGATCGACGGCGAGGGCCGAATCTGGTTCTGCGGCCGCAAGAGTCAGCGCCTGTCCACCGCCGACGGCCCGATGTTCTCGGTGCAGGTCGAGCAGGTCTTCAATGTCGTCGCCGGGGTGGCGCGCACGGCACTGGTCGGCGTGGGCACGCGCGGCACCCAGTTGCCGGTGCTCTGCGTCGAGGCGCAGCCGGGTGCGGATCACGCCGTGCTGATCGCCGAACTGCGCAAGCGCGCCGCCGAATTCGAGGTCACCGCACCGGTTTCCACCTTCCTGTTCCATCCGAAGTTCCCGGTCGACATCCGCCACAATGCCAAGATCGGCCGCGAACAACTCGCGGTCTGGGCGGCGGAGCAGCTCGGAAAGGTGGACGGACGATGAAGGTGACTGTGCTGCGGGCGATTCCGGTGCTGGGGTGGCTGTACCTGGCCGTGGGCGTACTGCTGGCGGCGGGCGATCGAGCGCCTGCCAACCGGCTGTTGCGGGCGGTGTTCTGGATCGACGCGTTCCTGAGTCTCGTGGTGCACGCGGCGCAGATCCCGGCGGCGCTGAAAGCGACCGCGGGCACCGAACATTCGCCGTTGAAGACGGCAGCCATGACTCAGATCTTCGGAATCACGTGGTGGAAAACCCAGGAGGCAGCGTGAAGGCACTGGTGACGGGCGCGTCCGGATTCCTGGGCGGGGCGCTGGTGCGCCGCCTGGTCCGCGACGGCGACTACGAGGTGGCGATCCTGGCCCGCGCCACCAGTAATCTGCGCGACCTGTACGACGTGATCGACCAGATCGAGATCATCACCGGTGACCTCACCGACCAGGTCTCGCTGGAACGCGCCACCAAGGGCGTGGACGTGGTCTTCCACAGCGCGGCCCGGGTGGACGATCGCGGTACCCGCGCGCAGTTCGTGGCCGAGAACGTCACGGCCACCGAGAATCTGGTGCGGGCGGCCAAGCGCAACGGCGCGGGGCGGTTCGTGTTCATCTCCAGCCCCAGCGCGCTGATGGACCGCGACGGCGGCGATCAGGTGGACATCGACGAATCGGTGCCGTACCCGCACCGGTACCTGAACCTGTACTCGGAGACCAAGGCCGCGGCCGAACGCCTCGTACTGGCCTCCAACACAGCGGATTTCGCTACCTGCGCGCTGCGTCCGCGTGCCATCTGGGGTGCGGGTGACCGGTCCGGGCCGATCGTGCGACTGCTGGGGCGTGCGGCGGAAGGCACGCTGCCGGATCTGTCGTACGGCAAGCAGGTGAAGGCGTCGCTGTGCCATGTGGAGAACATCGCCGAGGCGTGTGTGCTGGCGGCGCGGTCCGAGAACATCGGTGGCAAGCCGTATTTCATCGCCGATGCCGAGCAGACCGACGTGTGGGGCTTCCTCGGCGAGGTCGCCACCGGGCTCGGCTACCCGAAGCCGACCCGGCAGCCCAATCCGCGCGTGCTGAACGCGATCGTGGCCGCCATCGAAACCGTTTGGCGCATACCGTTCGTCGCCACCCGCTGGTCGCCGCCGCTGTCGCGATACGTGGTGGCCCTGATGACCCGCACCGCGACCTACGACACCTCAGCCGCCGCAAGAGATTTCGGCTACCGGGCGATCGTGGATCGCGAGACCGGACTCGCCGACTTCCTGGCCTGGCTCGAAACCCAGGGCGGCATCGTGGCTCTCAACGAGAAGATCTAGGCAGGTAGGAATATGTTCCGCCGTCCCATCTCCCCCACCGAACTCATCTACTTCCCCATGCGGGACCTGGCTCCGCCGTTCCTGATGCAGCTCGTGGTGGAGGGCGAGGGCAGCATCGATCCGGAGACGCTGCGGAGCGCGGTCGCCACCGCGGCCGCCGCGAATCCCGGCGCGCGCCTGGTCCGCGACGGCAAGCAATGGATCGACAGCGGGGTCGCTCCGAGCGTGCGGGTCGTCGATCACGCGCTGCAATACCCTGCGCTGGAAGCGGATCCGGTGCTCACCAGCCCGATCGGGCCGACCCCGGACGCCACGGTGGAGGTGCTGTTGCTGACCGCCGCACCGACCATCCTGGTGTTCCGCGTCTTCCACGGCGTCATGGACGGCATGGGCATGGTCATGTGGGCTACGGACGTGCTGCGGGTGCTGCGCGGCGAGGACCCGGTCGGCGCGCCCGACCCGATCGCGGACGCCGAACTGGTGCGCAAGGTCGGCGCGCCGGGGCGGCCCACCCTCATGCTGCCGAAGTTCCGTTCGGCGCTCGGCCACGGTCGCCAGGATCCCGGCGAGCACCGGCACCTGTTGCGCACCCGCACCATTCACGCGACCGGCCCCGGCGCGCTGATGCGGGTGGCGGCGCTGCTCGCCGAGGAGGGCGGCCCGCTCTCGCGCATCATGATCCCCGTCGACATCCGCCGCCACGATCCCGAGCTGCGCTCCACCGCCAATCTCGCGCTGCCGCTGTTCCTGGATGTGCGTCCCGGTACGGACTGGAAGCAACTCAACGAGATCAAACGCGAGGGGCTGAAAGAGAACCGCGAACTCAACCAGATGGACAACGGCGGCCTGAAGTACCTCCCGCAGGCAGCGGGCCGCGGCCTGCTGCGCACCCTGAACCTTCTGGGCGCGCGCACCGGCCTGAACCTGGCCTCGGCCACCGTCTCCCACATGGGCCGCTACGACCTCGCCGAACTAGCCGTCCCCGGCTTCACCCCCACCGCCATCAAGGTCATGCCCCAACACAGCGTCGCCATGCCCCTGCTCATGGGCATGACCGAATGCGGCGGCCGCACCGAACTCACCGTCTCCGTCCGCAACGGCCGCGGCATCCCCGAACGCCTCGACGCGCTACTGGACCGCATCGTCAAGACCCTGGAAACCGAACTCACGCCAACGAATTCGACCCGCTAGCCCCTGCGATCCACCTGCCCCACGAGCCAGTACCACCCACGCGAGCCACCCCACCCACGCGAGCCACCATCGTCATCCCGGCGTGTTCTTGGCCGGGATCCACACACCTGGTGGCATACGCGGCTCGAGTGGATTCCGGCCAAAAGCACGCCGGAATGACGAGGCCGATGACAAGGCCGAACACACGATCGGAGTGCCCCATGACCGCCGTCGACAGTCCCCCAGAGGTCGCTGCGGCCGTTGAGCCTGGCGGAATCATCGCCGCCTGGGCGCGGATCGTGGTGACGCGACCGAAGATCGTGCTCGTGGTGGCCGTGCTCTTCGCGCTGGGGCTCGGGGTGTTCGCGGCCGGGTTGCAGCAGCGGGTGAGTTCGGCGGGGTTCGTGGTGCCGAAGGGGGAATCGGCGTCGGTGGACGCGTGGGTGAGCGGGCGGTTGGGGCCGCAGAATCCGGACGTGATCGCGATTTACACCGCGCCGGAGGGGAAGTCGCTGGCCGATATCGGTCCGGAGGTGACCGCGGCGATCGGGAGGATCGATCCGGCGCTGTTGGATCGGCCGGTCGAAAGCTTCTGGAACAGTTCGCGATCGCAGTATCTGCGGTCGTCGGACGGGCGGCAGGCGGTGGCCGTGGTGTTCTCGGCGGGCAATGACAATCAGCGGGTCGCGGAGTATCCGAAAATCGCGGCCGCGCTGCGGGTTCCGGGGCTCGATACCAAGCTGACCGGGTACAGCGCGCTCGCCGACACCATCAGCGATCAGTCGCGGCACGATCTGGTGCTGGCCGAATCGATTTCGATTCCGCTGACCGCGCTGGTGCTGGTGCTGGTGTTCGGCGGGGTGGTGGCGGCCTCGCTGCCGGTGCTCATCGGCACGCTGTCGGTGGTCGGCGCGCTGGGCGCGGTCGGGATCACCGCGCGGCTGACCGAGGTCAGCGTGTTCGCCATGAACGTGGTGTCGTTGCTGGGGCTCGGATTGGCCATCGACTACGGGCTTTTCATCGTCGGCCGGTTCCGCGAGGAGCTGCGGCAGGGCCACTCCACCGAGGCGGCGGTGACCGCGACCCTGCGCACCGCCGGACGCACCGTGCTGTTCTCGGCGCTGCTGCTCATGTGCGCGTTCGCGGGCACCTTCGTGTTCCCGCTCGCCGTCCTGCGCTCGCTCGGCATCGGGGCCATCGCGGCGGTGGGCCTGGCCGCGCTGTTGTCGGTGACCGCGCTGCCCGCGATCCTCGCCCTGCTGGGCCCGCGCATCGGCAAGTGGAGCTGGCGCGCGGACGCCTTCGACCGCTCGGAACAACGGGCGCAACGCTTCTGGGGACGGGTCGTCACCGCGGTCATGCGGCGGCCGGGCACGGTGGCCATCGCGGTCGGGGCGATCCTGCTGATCCTCGCCGCACCGCTGACCGGCGTCCGGCTCGGCGATATCGACCACACCGCGCTGCCCGCAGGCAATGAAACCCGCACCGCCGTAGACGAATTGAGCGCGCATTTCCCGGCCGCCAACAGCGGGGCGACCATCCTGTTGCGCGAAAACAATGGTGGCACACCGACTCCGGCGTCCATCAGCACCGCACTGCGCGAAATCAGCGGCGTCAAGGGCGTACGCCAGGCCACGGCCCTCGACACCCGCGACGACACCACCGTCATCCACGCCGCCCTCGCCGCCCCGGACCGCTCGCCGCGTGCCCAGGACATCGTGCGCGACCTGCGCGACCTGCACCCGGAGGGACTGGACCTGCGCGTCGGCGGCGAGAGCGCCAGCACCGTCGACAGCATCACCGCCGTACTCGACCGGCTGCCGCTCATGATCGCGGTCATGGTCGCGGTCACGCTGCTGATGCTGGCCCTGGCCTTCCGCTCGATCGTGCTGCCGCTCAAGGCCGTACTGATGGCCTTCCTGAGCCTGACGGCCACCTTCGGGGTGCTGACCTGGATCTTCGATCAGGGGCATCTCGCGGGCGTGCTGCACATCAGTGTCGGGCCGCTGTCGGCGGGCATGATGGTGCTGATCATCGCCGTGGTCTTCGGACTGTCCACCGACTACGAGGTGTTCCTGCTCTCGCGCATGGTGGAGGCGCACGACGCCGGGGCGGACACGGAGGAATCCGTCCGCGTCGGCACGGTCCAGACGGCCCGCGTGATCACCGCCGCCGCAACGCTTCTCGTGCTCATCACCGGTGCGTTCACGCTCTCGCCGCTCACCCCGATGCGGTTCCTCGGCCTCGGCATGGTGATCGCGCTGATCATCGACGCCACCCTGGTCCGCATGCTGCTGGTCCCGGCCCTGGTCAAGCTGATGGGGCCCGCCAACTGGTGGGCCCCGGGCAATCGGAACAAGGGTCAGCCGAAGAATTCGATCAGTGCGGGTGCGAGTACGGGCGCCTTGACCAGGTGAGTCTGGCCGGGCAGCACCCGGTGGGTCGCGCCCGGAATCGCCTGGGCCAGTGCCGCATTGGCATTGCGCATCCACTCGGGGCTCTTGCTGCCCACGATGACCGTGACCGGGATGCCGAGTTCCGCCCACCGGTCGGCGGGCAGCTTCCCGCCCCGCTGGAACGCGGCCACGTACTGGATGTCGTAGGCCATGGTCGGGGCCACCGTCTTGAGATGACTCCAGCCCGGGAAGAGCGGGAACGCGGCCACCAGCAGGGCCGGCAGGCGCACACCCTGGCGCATGAAGTACTTGATCGCCTCACCGTTCTTGCCCTGCGTCAACAGGGAATGCAAGTGCTCGATGTAGTCGGCGGGCAGCGGCGGACGGGTGGCGTCGACCACGAACGGGACCTCGTAGAGCGCGACCTTGCGCGCCGACCGCCCGCTGCGCAGGTAGTCCAGGATCAGGCCGCCACCGGACGAGATGCCGTACAGCATCACCGGTTCCCCGGCCAGGTCGACGACGGCGTCGAGGTCCTCGTATTCGCGTTCGACGTCGACCGGGAGCGTTTCGCCGCTCTCGCCCCGGCCGCGGCGGTCGTAGGTGTAGACGGTGTACTTGCTCGAAAGCTCCTCGGCCAGCGACTTGTTCGGGCCGAACTCCTGCGCGGCCAGCGCGCCGTCGACCAGTACGACGGCCGGACCCGAACCGTATCGGGTGTAGGCGATGGCGGTGCCGTCCTTGGAGTCGACGGTGCCTTTGATGGGTTCCATCAGATGTCCTTCGTGTACGTCAGGGATTGGATGCCGCTGCCGAAAGTGGTTGCGGCGGTGAGTCGTAACGGGATGCGAGGACCGTTCTCGGCGAACAGCCGTTCGCCCGAGCCCACGACGAGGGGGTGCAGCATGAGGGTGAGATCGTCGAGCAGCCCGAGCTCGAGCAGCGTCCGCACCAGGCGGATGCTGCCGTGCACGGCGATGGCGAGCCCCGGTGCCGCCTTGAGCTCGGTGAGCTCCTCGGCCAGCCGCGCGGGTGTGAGCACCGTGGTGCCCTTCCATTCCGGATCCCGCAGTGTCGAGGACACCACCAGCCGCGGCGTCAGGTTGAACCAGTCGGCCATCTCGCCCTCGCGGTCCGGCCAGGCCCCGGCGAAGATGTCGTAGGTCTTGCGGCCCAGCAGCAGGGTGTCGGCGGCGCGCAGCCCCGCCATCACCGCCTCCTGGGTCGCGTCGTCGTGATACGGAAAGTGCCAGTTCTCCGGCGCTTCCACCACGCCGTCGAGAGAGACGTAGACGTTGGCGGTGAGGCGGCGGGTCATGCCTTCGCGTCCTGCCGCGTGTAGGTCAGGCTCACGACGCCGCAGTCCAGCGGATGGCAGTCGGTGAGCGTGAAGGTGGCGGGCACCTGATCGGGGGTGAAGAACCGCGCGCCCGGGCCGCCGAGGACCAGCGGGAACACCAGCAGCAGCAGTTCGTCGAGCAGATCCTCGGCGATCAGCCAGCGGATCAGGGTGCCGCTGCCGCCGATGCCGATCTGCTGATGGCGGTCCTTGAGCGCGGTCATCTCCTTGACCAGGTTGTCCCGCAGCACCGTGGTGTTGTTCCAGTCCGCGGACTCCAGGGTCGTGGAGACCACGTACTTGGGCATGGCGTTCACGGCGTCGAAGTACGGGCCCGACTGGGTGGTGAAGAACATCTTCAGGTTCTCGTAGGTGGTGCGGCCCAGCAGCATGGCGTCATTGCCCGCCATCAGCTCGCCCACCGCCTGCTGTACCTGCGCGTCGTTGAAATAGGCCCCGGTGTGGGGGTCGGTCGGTGAGATCGACGGGGAGAGACCGGTCCAGCCGCTCTCGGTCACGCCGTCGAGTGAAAGGTACTGCCCTGCAACAATTTTTCCCATGCGTCCACGGTCGCAGTTTTGGGAAGCCCACGGAATTGCCGGGTCAGCAAGACAGCGATGCCGCTGCGGCATGAATGCGGGAGGGGCATACTCGGGCGCATGGTCGAGCCGCTACCTCAGACCCCCGAGGGCGTGGAACTCCGGCACCTGCGCGCCTTCGTCGCGGTCGCCGAGGAATTGAACTTCGGGCGCGCGGCGCAGCGGCTCTACGTCACCCAACCGGCCCTGAGCCGGACCATCCGATCCTTCGAGAAGCTGGTGGGCTGCGATCTGTTCCACCGCAATACCCGCAGCGTGAGCCTCACCCCGGCGGGAGCGGCGCTGCTGGATCGCACCCGCGACGTCCTCACCGACCTGGACGGCGCGCTGACGGCGGCGCGCGCGGCGGGCGGCGAGCTCACCGCCCGCATGGATCGGCTGTGGAGCCCGGTGGAGGACACCTTCAACGGCGATCTCGCGCCCATGCGCTCGGCGTTCGAGGCCATGCACGCCGAGTTCCCGCTACCGGAAGGCGTCACGCTCGAGCCGGTGAACGCGGGCGGCGTGCCCGGCATTCAGCTGGTCCCGGCCGGGGACTCCGACACGGTGGCGGTCTACGTGCACGGCGGCGGCTTCATGATGGGCTCGGCCTACGGCTACCGCGGTATGGCGGGCGCGGTCGCCCAGGCCGGGCACACCCGGGTCCTGGTGCCCGAATACCGCCTCGCGCCCGAGCATCCGTTCCCGGCCGCGCGCGACGACGTCCTCACCGCCTACCGGTGGCTGCTGAACACCGGACGAGGCCCGGAACAGATTGCGCTGGTGGGCGATTCGACCGGGGCGATGCTGCTGCTGGCGATGCTGGTACGAGCCCGCGACGACGGACTGCCCATGCCGCGCGCGACCGTCCTGATGTGTCCCGCCGTCGACTTCTACGCACCCGAGGACGATCCACCCGCGGATATCGAGCAGCACATGCGCTTTCAGAACGCCTACCTGGCGGGAGTCCCGGCGACCGACCCGGAGGCCAACCCGATGTGCGCGGACCTGCGCGGGCTGCCGCCGACCCTGGTGCAATCCGGCGAGTTCGACGGCCTCGGGCGTAACACCGACGCCCTTGTCGCACGGCTGTGCGCGGACGGGAATGCGGTGCGGCACACCGAGTACCCGGTCGAGGGACACGCCTTCCAGATCTACTGGTCGTTCCATCCCGAGGCGGCCGAGGCCGTCCAGCAAGTGGGGGACTTCTTGCGGAAACCGGCCCCGGTCACGCCCTGAGCACCCCAGCCATGCCCTGACCCTGGCCTCGGCCCGTGGAGATGGGCGCACAACCCCCTTCGTCGTGCGCGCATCTCGACGGGCCGACGCCTGGTTCAGGGACGCAGCCGCACCGGCAGACCGGTCAGACCGCGCACGATCAGCGATTTGCGCCAGGACAATTCGGCGTCGGCGGCCAACTCCAGATCCGGGTAGGCGGCCAGCAGCCGGGTCAACGCTACCGTGCCCTCCGTGCGCGCCAGCGGCGCGCCGACACAGCGGTGAATGCCGTAGCCGAAGGCGAGATGGTTCTTGTCGGCGCGATTCAGGTCCACCCGATGCGGGTCGGCGAAGCGCGCCGGATCACGGTCGGCGGCCGCCATCGACACCAGAATGCGCTGCCCCGCCGGGATTTCGACACTGCCAAGGGTGACCGGGACCGTCGTGTAGCGGAAGGTGGCCTCACTGGCCGGTGACTCGTAGCGCAGGACCTCCTCCACGAAATCCGGTACTCGCTCGGGGTCTTGGACGAGCGTGTCCCGAAGCGCCTTGTCGGACAGCAGGATCGCGACCGCGTTCGAGATGAGGTTGACCGTGGTCTCGAAACCGGCGACCAGCAGCAGGAAAACCATGCTGATCAGCTCGCGATGCGAAAGCCGGTCGCCGTCCTCGCTCACCGTGATCAGTTCCGAAAGCAGGTCGTCGGCAGGAGCTTCACGCTTGGCGCGGATCAGCTGGTCGATGTACGCGACGAACTGCTGCACCGCCGCGCCACGCGCTTCCATGGTCTCGTCATTGGAGACCAACGTGGTCGACCACGCCCGAAAGTTTTCGCGCTCCTCGTTCGGCACCCCCAGCAGCTCGCAGATGACGAGCATGGGCAACGGAAACGCGTAGTCGTCCAACAGATCCTGATCAACGGTCGAATACGCGGCCAGCCCAGCCAGCAGAGTATCGGCCAATTCGGTGATGCGCGGCGCCATTTCGCGCACCGCGCGGCTGCTGAAGGCCCGATTGACCAGGGTGCGGAGCCGAGTGTGCTGCGGCGGATCGTAGAAAAGCATCATGTCGCCGAACATGGCGGCGGAGACCTCCGCACCCGCACCTTCTCCGGACAGCGCGGCCCCGGCCCCCTCGGACTTGAGCGCCTTGCTGATGGTGGGATCCAGAAACGCCGCCTTGGCGACGTCGTAATCGGTGATCAGCCAACCTGTTCCGCCGTCGGGGAAACGCACGACATGCGCCGGGCCCTGCTCACGCAGCCGGTCGTAGGTGACATGCGGGTGCTGGTAGAAGTCCTCGGTCAGCTCGAACGGCTCGAGCGCCGATTCGCCTGCCACGACAGCGGTCTCGTGCACCATGATCGGGGACTCTAACAGTGCCCGAACCCGAACAACCATGAACGAAAACGAAAACCCCACGGCGGGGAGGTCTTTCAAGTTTCCGCCAGCACGGTACGAAGCCGGGCCGGGGTGAGACCGAGTTCGGTGCTACTCGCCGGAGCGGGCCGCGAGCACCGCGTCGTACAGCTCACGACGTGACGCGCCCGTCGCGGCCGACACCTCCGCGCATGCGTCCTTGAGCCGCAGTCCCGACCCGATCAGGGCCTCCACCTGTGCGACCAGGTCGGCGGGCTCGGCCGAAACCGGTTGCGCGCCTTCCAGGACCACGGTGATCTCGCCGCGGGCGCCCTCCACCGCCCAGGCGGCCAGCTCGGCGAGTGTGCCGCGCACGACTTCCTCGTAGGTCTTGGTCAGCTCCCGGCAAACCGCCGCGCGCCGGTCGGGGCCGAGCACCTCGACCGCGTCGGCCAGGCAGTCCGCGAGACGGTGGGGGGCCTCGAAGAACACCACCGCCCGCGCCTCGGAGGTCAGCGACCGCAACCACTCCTTGCGCTGCCCGCCCTTGCGTGGCGGAAAGCCGTCGAACGCGAACCGCTCCACCGGCAGCCCCGACAGCGCCAACGCCGTCGTCACCGCCGACGGCCCGGGCAGACACGTGATCGGCAACCCGGCCTCCACGCACGCCGCCACCATCCGATACCCCGGATCACTCACCGACGGCATCCCCGCATCGGTCACCAGCAGTACGGTCTTCCCGCCGCGAATCTCCTCCAACAGCATCGGAATCCGCGCCGTCTCCACATGGTCGTAGAAACTCACCACCCGCCCGGCGATCTCCACCCCCATCGCCTTGGCCAACGACTTGGTCCGCCGCGTGTCCTCCGCCGCCACCACCTCAGCGGTCCCCAGCGCCTCCCGCAACCGCTGCGAAGCATCCCCGATATCCCCCATCGGCGTCGCCGCCAAGACCAGCCGCCCCCCGGTCCCCGGCTCCGCACTCATCCGACTCCACCTCTCCACGATTGCCGCGCCATACTTCGAAGGGCCGCATCCGACCGCTGATCAACGCCCACCGAACCTACCGCCGCCGACGCCTGCGGCGGTCTCCGGGCCGAGCGCCGCCGCGGATGACTCGCCGGGCCACGAGTTCAAGCCTGGCGCTCGGCAATGCCCGGACCTGGGGTGGCTGGACGAGATTCGGCCGCAGGCCGGGCCTGGGAGCGGGCGGGCAGAGCGTCTGGGTGGGGCGGCGGGGCGGGACTCGCGGGCCGGTTGCGCTTACGATCGACGGCGTGACCCAGGTGACCGACGTGCGACCGGCAGCGGTGGGGGCGGAGACGGCGGGGCTGTCCAGTCCGGCTCCGCTGGTGCCCTCACCCGATTTCGGGCCCACGGATTGGGCTCGGGGGTGGGCGGTCACGCTGTTTCTGACGGCGATCACGGCCATCACCCGGTTCCTGTTCCTCAACTATCCGACGGATCTGCACACTCCCGTCTTCGACGAGAAGCATTACGCACCGCAGGGGTGGCAGGTGCTGACCGGCGGCGGTGTAGAGGACAACCCGGGGTACGGGCTGGTCGTGCACCCGCCGGTCGGCAAGCAGATGATCGCCCTCGGCGAGGCGCTGTTCGGGTATTCGCCGTGGGGATGGCGGTTCACCGCCGCCGTCTCGGGAACACTGATTGTGCTGTTGACGATTCGCATCGTGCGGCGCATGACCCGCTCCACCCTGATCGGCGCGTTCGCGGGGATCCTGCTGATCTGCGACGGGCTCACCTTCGTGTCCTCGCGCATCGGCATGCTCGACATCTTCCAGGCGCTGTTCGTCGTCGCCGCGTTCGGCTGTCTGGTGGTGGACCGCGACGACATCCGCACCAGGATCGCGCTGGTCGCCGCCGAGGGTCGCATCGACGACAGCGAGTACGGCCCCCGATTCGGGGTGCGCTGGTGGCGGTTCGGCGCGGGCCTCATGCTCGGATTGGCCTGCGGCACCAAATGGTCCGGCGCCTACTGGATCATCGGCTTCGCGGCACTGTCACTGGCCTTCGACCTCTCCGCCCGACGCGGCTACCGAGTGCGACGGCCCTGGGCGGGCGTCGCGGTCCGCGACCTCGGGCCGACCGTCTACGCGCTGTGCGTCATCCCGCTGTTCGTCTACCTGGCCTCCTTCTGGGGCTGGTTCGCCAGCGAGACCAGCTACGACCGCTACGCCGTCGGCGTCCGGGTCGGCCGCGGCGGCGACTTCTCCTGGGTGCCGAGCGCGCTGCGCGGACTCTGGTACTACGGCGGCGAGGTGCTCACCTTCCATCAGGGCCTCACCAACTCCGCCGGCAATCACCATCCGTGGGAATCCAAGCCGTGGACCTGGTTCATGGGCCTGCGGCCGATGCTCTACTACTACGCCGACACCAATGTGAACGGCTGCGGCCAGGCCACCTGTGTGAAGGCCGTGATGGCCATCGGCACCCCCGCGCTGTGGTGGGTCTGCTTCCCCATGCTCGCCTGGGCCATCTGGCGCAGCGCGGTGCGGCGGGACTGGCGCTACGCCGCCGTGCTGGTCGGCTACGGCGCGGGCATTCTGCCCTGGTTCCTGGATCTGGACCGGCAGATGTACTACTTCTACGCCGTACCGCTCGCGCCGTTCCTGGCCATGGGCGTGGCGCTGGCGCTGGGCGACATCCTCGGCCACGCCCCACCCAGCGGGCGACGCCTCACGGGTGCACCCGGCTGGCAGTACTTCGCACCGCAGAGCGAGCGACAAGGCTTGGGGCTCTTGCTGGTCTGCGTCTATCTGGCCCTGGTCATCGCCAATTTCATCTGGCTGTGGCCGATCCTGACCGGCATGTCGATCACACCGAGCAACTGGCACGAGCACCTGTGGCTGCCCAGCTGGCGATAGCGGCCCGAACGGCTAACTGATCGTTCGGGTTTCGCCGAGCGCCGCGTGCAGGTAGCGCACGGCCGCATCATCGTCCAGGCCCAGCCGACGGATCACCGCGACGTATTCCGTCGCGGCCCGCCCCGCCAGATCCCGGGTCGGATCCCCCGACGAAGCGATGAAAGAGCCGAGCCGCCCCCGGGTTTCGAGCACGCCGTCCTGCTCCAGCTCGCGGTAGGCCCGCGCCACCGTGTTCGGGGCCAGCTTCAATGTCGCCGCCAGCGCGCGGACCGTGGGGATCTTGGTGCCGGCGGCCAGCTCCCCGGAGCGCACCCGGGCGATGATGCCCTGGCGCAGCTGCTCGTAGGGCGGAACCGTCGAATGGTGGTCGACCGGGATGTCCAGCATGGCTTCATCACACCTCGTCACGCGACAACGGGCAGGACAGGCAGCGCGGACCGCCACGGCCGGAACCCAACTCGGAGCCGGGAATGCGCAGCACCTCGATTCCGGCGTCTTCGAGCCGCGCATTGGTGTTCTCATTGCGTTCGTAGGCCACCACCACCCCGGGAGCCAGGGCGAGGGTGTTGTTGCCGTCGTCCCACTGTTCCCGTTCGGCGGTGACGCCGTCCAGACCGGTGTCGACCACCCGCAGCTTCCCGATGCCCATGGCCTCGGCGGCCACGCGCAGGAACGGATCCGGGCCGGAGATGCTCACCTCGAGCTTCCCTCCCGCGCCGCCGTCCTCCCTGCGAATGGTGAAGGCGCACAATTCATCCTGGATGGCCGGGTACATGACCACCGCGTCCACGTCCACCATGGTGCAGACGGTGTCGAGATGCATGGTCGCACGGGTCTGCTCGATCGGCACGACGAGCACGGTGTGCGCCAGATCGTCCTCGAAGAGACTGCGGGCCAAGGCTTCCGCGCCCGCCGCGGTGGTGCGCTCGCCCACCCCGACCGCCACCACGCCCGGCGCGAGCAGCAGCACATCGCCGCCCTCGATGGGTGCCTGATGCGATTCGTAGGCGCGCCGCACCCCGAGGAAACGCGGGTGGAAGGCGTAAATCAGGTCGGTGAGCGAGGTTTCGCGCGCCCGCGCCGGGAGCGCCAGCGAGGTGATGGCCACCCGCCGCCCCACCCAGAACGAGGAATCGCGGGTGAACAGCAGATTGGGCAGCGGGTCGATGACGAAGTCGTGCCCGTGATGCATGCGCCGCACCAGCGAGGTGGCGTCCGCGCCGAAGGGCAGTTCGTCGAATGTCATGCCCGACATGAGAATCTGCGCCAGGTCCGGCGCGGGCACCCTTCTCAGGTGGGCGGCCAGCTCGTCGGCGAGCACATGCCCGAGCCGCCGGGCGTCCACCGCGCCCGAAATGCCCTGAATCCTGGCCGCGCCGCTGTGCTGAATGGTCTCGGTCAGCAGATCCGCCAGCAACAACACCTCGACCCCGCGACCGCGCAACACCTCGGCGAAGATGTCATGCTCCTGCTGCGCGCGCTCGACCCAGGGAATGGCGTCGAAGAGCAGCTGGTCGTTATTGCGCGGGGTGAGCCGGCGCAGCTCGTCGCCCGGGCGGTGCAACAGCACCGTGCGCAGCGCGCCGACCTCCGAGGTCACGGAAAACGGTCGCGCCGTGGGTGCGGCCTTTGTTCCCATGACACGACGGTAGTTCCCTTCGGCACGGATGGCATGCAATTCGCACGCGTGAAAAACCTGGAGTAATGTTCAGGTGTGCAAACCGCGTCGTGGCAGGCGAAGGAGCTGACCCCCGGTCAGCTGGCCCAGCGAGCCGGAGTTTCGGTGTCCGCCTTGCATTTCTACGAACGTGAGGGCTTGATCACAGCCCGCCGAACCAGCGGCAATCAACGCCGCTACCCCCGGGAAACCCTGCGCAGGGTCGCCTTCATCCGCATCTCACAGCGTGTCGGCATCCCGCTCGCCGAAATCCGGCGCGCCCTCGACAACCTCCCCGACGGCCGCAATCCCAGCCGTCGCGACTGGGAGACGCTCTCCACCACCTGGCGCGAGGATCTCGACGACCGCATCGAGCAGCTGGTTCGCCTGCGCGACAATCTCACCGGCTGCATCGGCTGCGGCTGCCTGTCGCTGGGCGTCTGCAAGATCTTCAACGCCCACGACCACCTCGGCGACGAGGGACCGGGCGCGCGCGTCCTCGACACCCACGCGGCCGAGAACTGCTCGAAGCCCAACATCTGCGCCCCCACCGCCGATCCGGCCTGACCCGCTCCAATATTCGGGCACACCATCTGACTCGGGCGTGTTCGCCGCCGACTTACTCGGGCGCGCTGACCCCTGCTTGCTCGGGCGTGGTGACCCCTGCTTGCTCCAGCGCACCGACCCCCACCTCATCGGCTGCGTCAACCTCCGTCATTCCGGCGTGCTTTCGGCCGGAATCCAACGCCTCCCGCGGCAGAAACGTCGTGAACAGGTCATTGGCCCGCCGCATCGCGAACTCGTACGGCCACGCGAATTTACGCGCCCACCAGTATCCGAACCGGATGTCGAACTGCGTGTGAATCAGGTACGTGCCCTTCTCGACACCACGCAGAATGCTCTGGGCCACCTCGTCGGGCGACTTGGCATGCCGCCGGAACCGCTTGATCCACGCCTGGATTCGCGGATCCTCCCGATCCACCCCCACCACGTCGACGGTCTGCACCAGCGGCGTGTCCACCGCGCCCGGCACCACCAGGTGCACATTGATGTCGTGCCGCTCGAGATCGAACCGCAGCACCTCCGACACGCCCCGCAGCCCGAACTTGCTGGCGCTGTAGGCCGCATGCCACGGGAAGGCCAACAGCCCGGCCGCCGATGACACGTTGACCAGCGCGCCACCACGCTTCGCCGCGATCATGGGCGGCACGAAATTCTCGATGACATGGATCGGGCCCATCAGGTTCACATCGATCAACCGCTTCCAGTGGCGGTGCTCGAGATTCTCCACCGTGCCCCAGGTGGAGATGCCCGCGACATTCATCACCACGTCGAGCGAGCCGAGCTGTTCGTGCACCTGCTCGGCGAAGGCCGTCACGGCGTCGTAGTCACTGATGTCGAGGGCCGCGGCCACCTCGACGGTGCCGCCGCCGGAGCGGATGGACTCGACCGTCGCGTCCAGCCCGTCGGCGTTCACGTCGGTGAGGACCAGGCGCGCGCCCTTGCGGGCAGCCGCCAGCGCGGTGGCCCGGCCGATACCGCTCGCCGCGCCGGTTACCAGGGTTTTCTTGCCACTCAGGCCACGTCCACGCACGTCGATCCATCCCTCGATTGACAGCCTTGTCAGACCGCACGCTACTACGCGAACAGAGTTGTTCGCATGTCGGGTGAGTACCCGTTACGCCCCTATTTTCCTGGGCACCGAGCCCCGCGTTCCGGGATTCGCCGCCCTGCTCGGGAACATTAGGGGATCGGTTCCGCGACGGCCTTACGACGGGCCGGGCAGTACCGATCGACTGGTTCCCGGCAGGTCCAGATCCAGCGCGATCCGCCCCGCCGCGAGATGCTCCTCGACCTCCTCGGCGGGCATCGGCCGCGCGATCAGGAAGCCCTGCGCGCGATAGCAGCCCAGCGCCACCAACGTGCGCGCCGCCACCGTGGTCTCCACACCCTCGCCGACCACCCCGAGGCCGAATGAACCCGCCAGCCCCACAATCGATTTCACGATTGCCAGATCATCGGCGCTGGCGCCCAGCCGCTGCACGAAACCGCGGTCGATCTTCACCGCGTCCACCGGCAGCGCCTTGAGATGCGACAGCGACGAATACCCGGTACCGAAGTCGTCGATGGCGATCTGCACGCCCATCCGCTTGAGCCCGCGCAGGGTCACCTGGGTGCGCGCGAGGTCCTGCACCACCACGTGTTCGGTGATCTCCAGACACACCGAGGACCCGTCAATCCCGTAGCGGCGCAGAATCCCCTCGATGGTCTCCACGAAATCCAGCGAAACCAGCTGCACCGGAGACACATTGATGCGGATCACCATATTCGACGCCAGCCCGCGCCGCCGCCAGGACGCGAATTGCTCTGCGGCCGTACGGATCACCCATCGACCCAGCTCGCCCGCCAGATTGGTGGCCTCCGCGACACCCACGAACGCGCCGGGCGGCAGCAGTCCCCGGGTCGGATGCTGCCAGCGCACAAGGGCTTCCAACGCGACCACCCGCCCGGTGCGCAGATCCACCTCGGGCTGATAGTGCAGCAGCAGCGAGCCGTCCGACACCGCGCCGCGCAAGTTCAACTCGACATCGTCCTGCAACTCGAACTGCGCCCGCATGGCATCGGTGAACACCGCGACGCCATTGCCGCCGCTCGACTTCGCCGACAGCAGTGCGTGATCCGCGCGCCGCAGCACATCGGCGACCGTGGTCTCACCCGGAATCCCCAGCGCCACACCGACACTCGCGCCCCGACTGACCGTCTCCTCACCAACGGTCACCCGCCGCGCGATCAACTGCTGAATCCGGCTCGCCTCCCGCTCGGCCGCCGCCGCGTCCATCGGCTTCGCAGGCACGATCACGAACTCGTCCCCACCCAGCCGCGCGATCATGTCCCCGGCATCCAGGTTGTCCCGCAACCGCGTCGCCAGCGTCCGAATGAAATTGTCCCCGGCCGTATGCCCGAGAAAATCGTTGAGCGCCTTGAGCCGATCCAGATCCAGGAAAAAGGTCGCCACCGGCCCGGCGCACCCGGGTCTTAGCCGATCCTCCATGTGCTCGAGCAGCGCCCGTCGATTCGCCAGCCCGGTCAGATCGTCGTGCATGGCGATGAAGCGCAATCGCTCCTCTGCCACCACCCGCGCCTGCAGTTGCGAGAACAGGGCGGCGATCGCCTTGAGCACGTTGAGTTCCCGGGTGCTCCACTCCCGGTCACCCTCCTTGATGAAACCGAGCATTCCCGTCGCCCGGCCGCGGGATACCAGGGGCACCGCGGCGGCAGAAACGGCGTCCAGACCGGCGGCTTCCTGGATCAGCCGCTGGTAGTCGGCGAATTCGGGGGCCGGTCTGATGATGATCGGCTCGGTGACCTCACCGAATCGCGTCAGGACCGCATTGGGATCGTCGAAATGAGCCACCTGCAACGGGTCGCTGTCGTCGGGTACCGCCCTACGTGGCCACTCCGCGATGAGGACCGACGCCTGCCGCGCCTCGTCGGTGAAGCGGAGAAAGCTGAAATCGACGTCGAAATGCTCCACCAGCCAGGCCAACACTCGCTCGCTGGCGGCCGCGATCGTCGAGGCTTCGACCGCCATCAACTCCGAGGCGACCTGGGTCACCAGTGAGTCGAGCGTTCGCCGAGGCACGTTCTCTCCGATCTCACTCGCCGCGGGTGTGCACACCCGGTACGGGCCGTCGCCTGCTGCGAACCGTGGGCTCCGCCGCGTACCCGAAACGCAGTACCGACGCCATCGTTTCGTACCCGGACACTTCCAACAGCTCCAGGAAGCTTCCTTGAAGTGACGTTAGTGTATCGGCGAACTCCGCGGAAACCGTATGTAGTTCCTCGGGGCGTCGGGCGTACAGGAAAATCGGCGATACCGGTTGGACCGCCAGACCATGCTGTTCAGCGGCGATCCAGAGACGCTGGAGGGCCTCCCCCGCCCGGGCGTACGCGACCAGTTCCGAACGGTCGTCCAGCGGCGGCGTCGGTATGGCCAGAGCTACCACCGCCGAGCTCGACCGCACCTTCTCCAGGGTCGCCCGTACCAGCGCTCGGCCACCCGACCAGGTGCGCAGCTGAGCCATCACGTCCGCGCGCCGGGCGATCTCGAGCTTGGCCACTTCATCAGGCGCGAGGTCCAGCGTGCGCAAGTCCATGCCGGTGCGCAGATCATCGGTGGGCCAGCGGAGTTCGGAGATCATCTCCGCGTGCAACGCCGGGGTCAGGTATCTGGCCCGCTCGGATTCGGCGAGGATCTGTGCCGCGGCATCCAGCCCGTCCCGATCCGTCACCAAGCGCAGCTCCGCACCCGCCTGCCGAGCGGTCGCCATGAGGGTGTCGAGCACGTCCGCCGGTATTTCCGCACCGTTCCCGTCTCGCCTGTTGGTGTGCCTGGTGAGCAGCGCCGGATAGGCCTGCGCCAGTTCGGGATCGGTGCCCGCCGCCAATCGCAATCGGGCCGTGAGCAGATTCGGGTCCCCCGCACGCAGTTCGGTGGCGCCGAGCAGATCGTGCGCGGCGGCCGCCGCACGGGCGTTGTACAACGCCGCTCCCACGGCCACCGCACTCGCCCGGTAACCGATGTCCATCAGCGAGGAGCGTTCGGGCGCAAGCTCGATCGCGACGTCGCCGGATTCCACCCGCAACGTCCAGGGTTGCGCGTTCCCGCCCGACGGGGCCCGCTGCGCGCAGTCGAGGACGGCAGCGAGAGCGGATTCCGGCTCGCGCGCGGCCGGTTCGTCCGGCCATACCAGATCGTCGGGCAGATCCGGCTCGACGATCTCGTCCAGGCATTTCTCGATGTCGACGCGGGTGCGGCCGGAGGGGAGCTTCTGCCCCAGCCCGATCCGGCGCACCGCTGCGGCCACATTGGCACCGCCGCCCTGGACGTCCGACGCCAGTTGCGGCCAACTGCTGAGCGTCTCGCCGATCTCGACCATGCTCGCCGCGAGCGTGGCGGACAGATTGCGACCGTCCAATACTCGTACGGCATAGGGCGCCTTGTCGCGGGTGGACAGTCCACGCAGCTCCGCGGCGGTGACACCACCGAGCAGGCCGTGGAACGGCTCCCGGCCCGGCTCCAGGTCGAAACGCTCGACATCGAGCAGACCGCGGTCGCTGGAATGCATGACCAGCGGCAGCCGGTGCCGTCGCGCGCCCTCGCGGACCGCGAGCTTGATATCGAACGAATCGCATTCCTCGACAACGATGTCCAGGCCGGTCAGGAACGCGTCCAGATTGTCGTCGTCGAGCCCGCCCGCGAAGATCTCCACCGGCAGATACGGATCGAGTTCGGCGATCCGGCGGGCCGCCACGACGGCTTTGTTCACACCGATATCGAACAGCGTGCCGGGAATGCGGTTGAGATTCGAGAGTTCGATGGCGTCGAAATCCGCCAGCCGCAGCAGTCCGCAGGTGCCCTCCATGGCCAGCACATGGGCGACGGCGTGCCCGACACTTTGACCGACGACCCCGATCGCCTGGGCGCCGAGGGCGTCCTGTTCCGTGCGAGTGAGGTTGTTGCGGTTGCGGTCCAGCCGGACCGCGCGCAGCAACCGCGGGCCCGGCAACACGAGGATGCGGCGTCGCCAGGGGTAATAGATCCACCGGTCCGATTCCGGACCTTCCGACAATTCCGGCGGCGCTACCAAGTCCGCGAACTCGGCCCTCAGCAAATCCCGGAGGTCCGTGGATTCGATCGACACATCCGACCGCAGTGCGGCCAACCGAGCGGCATCGGCGGGATCGGATTCATCAAGCAGGACCGGTCGATAATCAAGGTCCGCGACACCGTGTCCGATCATGATTATGCGAACCCCCGGCTAGGCGGCCACAAAACCGTTGACAGCAGACCTTTTTCCCGCATTTCCGACAATTCAGGCTCGAGTAGCCGCGCTTGCGATTCAGTGGCGATCGAATTATAGGTTTCCATATCCCACCAGACCGCGAAGGTGCGATAACGCTCGTCCGGGTAGGACGATGCCGGAATCCACCAAGCCACCTTCGCCCCGCTACTCCGATAGAGCCGCAACGCGTGTTCGGGCGCATGGCTGGTGACGTAACGGACGCCCAGTAGCACCGCGGCGTGCACGCAGGCCCGCGCCATCCAATCGGCCAGGGCGTGCCGGTTTTCGGAACCACGCGCCGCCCAACCAGCCTTGCATTCGATGACGCCGTGCGGGATCTGATCCGCGACCAGACGACGGAAGGCCGGTCCGCCCTCCAACCCTGCCCAACTCGCCACGGCACGCATTTCGTCGACGTGCTTGTGCGGGCCTTCGGCACGCACGCCCGCCACGACCCGGCCTTCCGGATCGAGTGCGACGAAGAACAAAGAAGTGGAACGGCCATCGATCACGGCGTCGTAATCGAGCGCATCCTCGGAATCGAAGCGGTGATATGCCTCGAGCGCACCATCCATGTACTGCCGCCACAGACCCGGATCCGCGTCCGGCGGGCCGACCAGGATGGTGTATCCCGTTTGTGCCTCCCGAAATCGGAGCATGCCTGCACCAGGACCTTCCGGCGGGATATGCACGATCGGTTCGACTGCCATACAGTTCCACTCCACTAACCAACAGACCCGCGCGATTGCCGCGTCGTCACTCGATACGGTCGTGCATCGACCGTCGCCGGACGTGGGTGCCTAGGGGAGTATCCGTCAGCCCGAAGAAATTGTCCAGGCATCCGGCAAATCCCCCGAAACCCGGATACATCTCCTGAAATCCCCCCAGGTCAAACCATTACTATCGGTCATAAATTTCAAGGACAAGACCGGTTGGTTCCCAATCAGTTAACAATTGGCAATCACACCAGGATGGAGATGAAGAGCTCCAGTTCGGCTGGTCCGGACCAGATCTCGATCTCCTCGCGGTAGGCGCGGGTGATCTCTGCCGACGCGGTCGCGTCATCGACCTGAGCCCAGACGTCCTCGGCGGGATCGTGGTAGTCGCCGTTCGGGCGGAAGCGGGCGTAGACGCCCTTCGGCACCCGGATCAGGACGTCGCCGGTGGGGACGTCGTCGGGACTGGGGTACTCGTAGGCGACCACGACGTTGTAATTGCCCGCCGGGTCGGGAACGTAGACCGTGGCCAGCGGGCGCGCGGTGTCGTCCCGGTCGCGCAGCCGATCGCGCAGGAACTCGATGAGCTCGCTGTTGGACACCTTGAAGCTGGGTCGCACCCGCGGCACCACCAGGCCGCCGTACACGCCGCCGGGGCGGACCACGATCGAATAGGTCATGACGGCTCGACCGCCAGGTAGAGGTCGATCTTGTAGGCGTGCGGGTAGGTCTCGAAGTCGCCGGTGTGGATGCGCTTGATCTGCTTGTGCTCCTCCGCGTACGCGATCTGGGTCCACAGATCCGTCATCACCTGCGGGAAGTTGCCGACCGAGGAGAAGCGGGCGTAGGTGCCGCGCGGCAGGCGGGCCACGATGTGGCCGCGGGTCACCTCGTCGAGCGAGCCGCACTCGTACCCGACGATCTGGGTGTTGTAGGTGCCGAGCTCCGCCGCGTAATCGGTGTAGGCCGAGGCCAGCGGACCACCCAGTTCCTGATGCAGGACGGCGGCCCAGGCCACTTCCAGATCGTGGTCACGCAGTTCACCGAGGGCACGTTTCGGGCTGCGCACCGGCAACCCGGCAACCCACGTCTCGTCCCGCTCGACGATCTCGAACTGCATTGGTAAGGAACTCTCTCGAGGTGTGATTCACAGCCAGTCGGCCAAGCCTTCGCCATGCTATCAATCACTCCGGGGCGTGCTCCGCGACACGACAGCGGCGACCCGGAAGGGACCTGCTAGCCGGTGGGGGTGTCGTCGCGGCGGCGGTGCGGGCGGGCCATCGGGGCGTGCCAGTGCCTGCGCAGCGCGATCAGGCGCAGGGTCACCGCGCCCGCGCCGGCGAAACCGCCTGTCCAATAGGTGTATTGGCCGTAGTGCAGCAGGGTCGCGGTGGCCGCCGAGCCGAGCAGGGCCGGTACCGCGTAGAGCTCGCCGTCGCTTAGCACGCTGGGGGTGACGCCCGCCAGCACGTCCCGGATCACGCCGCCGCCCACCGCGGTCACCACACCCAGCGCCGCGGCCGAGGTGGCCGACATGCCGTACTGGAAGGCGGTGACCGTGCCGGTCACGCAGAAGATGCCGAGGCCGATCGCGTCGGCGACGTTCAACGGGATCCGCACCAGCCGCACGGGCGGATGCCAGAAGAAGATGAGCACCGCTGCCAGCAGCGCGATTCCGGCGTAGGAGACCTGCACGAAGGCCAGCGGCGGGGTGCGGCCGATGACCAGATCGCGAATCACGCCGCCACCGGTCGCGGTGGCGATGGCCAGCACCGCGATGCCCACCACGTCGAAGCGGCGGCGCACCGCGAGGAGTGCGCCCGACAGCCCGAATGCGAACACGCCCACCAGGTTTCCCACACTCTGCGCCGCATCGACGGGGGTGCCGAGTTCGACGAGATCACTCATGGCGTGGCGGGTTTCCTTCCTAGTCGCTAACTCTCGGCTATCGGCGCTCAGTATGCCCGGCGCCGGACACCGCTCGGCCCGGCACGGCACATCGCCGCGTCGGCGCACGGTTCGCGCCGCGATGTGCTTGAGTCGCCTCGTGTGCCGCACAATTGCCCAGCTCGACGCGGAACTTACCGCGTGCCGCGCCTGCCCCCGCCTGGTGGCTTGGCGTGAACAGGTCGCACACGAGAAACGGGCGGCCTGCAGTGACGAAAATTACTGGGGCAAGCCGGTTCCAGCCTTCGGTCCCGCCGACGCCCGCCTGCTGATCGTCGGCCTCGCGCCCGCCGCGCACGGCGGCAATCGCACCGGGCGCATGTTCACCGGAGACCGCAGTGCCGATGTCCTCATCGCGTGCATGCATGCCGCGGGGCTGGCCAATCAGCCCACCAGCGTGTCCGCCGACGACGGCCTTCGCCTGCTCGACACCCGCATGACCGCGCCCGTCCACTGCGCCCCGCCCGACAACAAGCCCACCCCCGCCGAACGCGACAACTGCCGGCACTGGCTGACCACCGAGCTGGGTCTGCTCGCTCCCACCCTGCGCGCGATCGTGGTGCTCGGCGGCTGGGGTTGGCAGGCCCTGCTGCCCGCCCTCGCCGAATCCGGCTGGCAGATCCCCAAACCCAGACCCAAGTTCGGCCACGGCGCTCAGGTCGAGCTGTCCCCCGCGCGCGCCGATCGCGAACCGCTGCGATTGTTCGGCACCTACCACCCGTCCCAGCAGAACACCTTCACCGGCCGCCTGACGCCCGCCATGCTCGAACAGGTCCTCACCGCGGCCGCCCGCGCCGCGGGCCTCCCCTGATACCGGCTCCTCGCGGGCGAGGTCACGCCGGTGGTCCGGATAGGATGCGGACGTGAGCAGGGCCGATGATGAATCCGGGCGGGAGGGGACGGTCACCGACGACGAGGTGACCGGCGTGCGTATGCGCCCGAAGCGCGCCGAGACCCGGCAGCGGCTGCTGGACGCGGCCTTCGAGGCGTTCGCCGAGGAAGGTTTCGGCCGTTGCTCGGTCGAGCAGGTGTGTGAGCGGGCCGGATTCACGCGCGGCGCGTTCTACTCGAACTTCACCTCCCTGGAGGAACTGTTCCTCGCCATGTGGGAACAGCGCTCGGCCCGCATGCTGTCCGAGGCCACGGCACTGCTGGACGCCCCCGGCGGCATCCCGATCGACCCCCGCCGCGCGGTGGAACAACTCCTGGCCGCGGTCCCCTTGGACGACAAGTGGTTTCGAATCACCTCCGAATTCACCGCCCACGCCCTGCGCACCCCCACCCTCCGCCAGGTCGTGGTCGCCCGCGAGGAAGCCATCTCCGCGGCCCTCACCCCCGTCGTGGTCACCCTCATGCACCGCAACGGCCGCCGAGTCCCCGACCCCACCGCCCTGGGCCGAGCCCTCGTAGCCGTCCACGACGGCACCCTCGCCCAATGCCTCCTCGAACCCGACAACCCCCAAGTCCACAACCACCGAATCGACCTCTTCCTCCGAGTCCTCGATTCCTACAGCGAACCCACCCCAAACCACCCCTAACCAGCCGATTCGCCCCCACGCCAACCCACCTGCTAAAGTTTCCCACCGCGGGCCGGAAACGACCCCGCGGGGCTATAGCGCAGTTGGTAGCGCGTCTCGTTCGCATCGAGAAGGTCAGGGGTTCGATTCCCCTTAGCTCCACAAGAAAGCAAAGCCGCAGGTCAATGACCTGCGGCTTTTTGCATCTTCGGCATTGCGCGAACCGATGTCCCACATCACTCATTCCGGCTCGGGATCGGAATGTGGAGGTCGACAGCCATCCGCCGGCGGCAGTGGCAGCGAAGAGCTGACGAATACTGAAGGCCGGACATGTCGAAAACGGCGAAGCAAAGCTGTCGAAAACGGCGAGTTCAAGCTGTCGAAAACGTAGACTCGCGACATGGCCAACTACCGTCCGCGAGTCGCGGATGCCGAGCTGTCCGAGCGGTTGACCTCGATCGGAGCTGTTCTCATCGACGGCCCGAAGGGGTGTGGCAAGACCGAGACCGCACTCCAGCAGGCCCGGAGTTCGGTTCGCTTCGACATCGACCCGAACGCGCGAGCTTTGCTCGGGCTCAACCCGGATGAATTGTTCGATCAGCAGACACCGGTCTTGTTCGACGAATGGCAGCGGGCACCGGAGATCTGGGACCAGGTGCGACGCCATGTCGACGACCTGCGCGGTCGCGGCCTCTACATCCTCACCGGCTCGGCGACACCCCGCGACGAACGCGAGTTGCACTCGGGTGCCGGCCGAATCGGCACACTCCGGATGCGGCCGATGAGCTTGTTCGAGACCGGCCACTCGACCGGCGAAGTGTCCCTGGCCGCGCTGCTGCGGGGAGAAAAACAGCGAGCCAAGCGCGCGACGCTGACTGTTCCCGAAATCATGGAACGAATCGTCGTGGGCGGCTGGCCCGCGCTGCTGGACCGGTCCGAGCGCACCGCTCGTGGCTGGCTGACCGACTACCTCACCCAGATCATCGAGGTCGATATTCCTGAACTCGGCACCGGTAGGCGCACTCCCGACCGACTGCGACGCACCCTTGCGTCGCTGGGTCGATCGGTCGGGACAGCGATCAAGCTGACCGGTCTCGCCGCCGATATCGCTGGTGACGACAATCGGCCACCGGCGAAGGAGACGGTGTCGGCCTACCTCGATGCGCTGGATCGATTGAAGCTGACCGAGAATTCGCCGGCGTGGAAGCCGCACATGCGTTCTCGGGTCGAATTGCGTGAGGCGCCCGTCCGCTATTTCGTCGATCCTTCGCTGGGCACTGCTGCGCTGCGCGTCGGGTCGAAGGATCTGATGGCCGATATCGAGGCCGCCGGACTCCACTTCGAAGCGATGGTCGTGCGCGACCTCCGTATCTACGCGCAGCCGCTCGGTGGCTCGTTGTATTCGTGGCGGGAATCCCACGGTCGCAAGGAAGTTGATGCGATCGTCGAAACACCGGATGGCTGGGCAGCGTTCGAGGTGAAGCTGACCGGCGACCAAGGTGTCATCGATCGCGCGGCGACGGGACTGCTCGACTTCGCTGCCGACATCGATGTTTCGCGGCACGGGGAACCTGCGGCGCTCGTGGTCGTGACCGCATCCGGTGGGGGTGGCAGACGATCCGACGGGGTTCATGTCGTGCCGATCACGACGCTGGGGCCCTGAATTGGAGTGTCACTGCGGGCCCGTTGCCGTGTGGCGATTGCCCGGATCGTGATGTCCGGCCCGTCTACCAGCACCGCCCGGTTCGTATGCTGGTCCGTCAGGTCCACTCAACAAAGAGCCACAGGTCATTGACCTGTGGCTCTTTTGTTTTTCTGGCAGTGCGCGGACCCCGCTGCCCGTCTCGAGGAGGCTGCCGAAGCGGCGGGACGATCGGAAGCCGTTCTGTGAGCTGAGCTGTATCGGTAGGCAGATAGGTAAGGCGGTTGTCGAGTTCGCTTGGGGCACAGTAGAAATCTGTGTATCGCCCAGTTATCTGGTTGGGCGGGGTTGCGTGCGATCTCATTGAAGGAATTGTGTTTTGCGGTATCCGAAGAAGGCTTCGCGCCTCCTGGCGGCAGCGGTGGCGGCTGTCGGTCTCATGGCAGTGCTGCCGGCGTCCGCGGATGCCGACCGGACCTGGGTGACCGCGCCGGGCGCGACGATCTACAGCGATACCCGGACCTGTTCCCTCGGTGCGCTCGGGACGATCGGCGGGGTGGTCAGCGGCGTGCAGTACGGCGTGACCGCCGCCCACTGCTTCGAGGACGGCAAGCCGGTATTCATGGGCGGCCTGAACAGCGCTCAATTGCTGGGGCATTATGAACAGTCGTACGGCACCGACGCGACCGACGAGGATCTTGGCTTCTCGCTCATCCGGCTCGAACCCAATATCGTCATGCGCGCCTTCCTGCCTGATCGAACCACCATCATGAACACTGCGGAAGCGGATCCCTATGTCGGAGAGGAAGTCTGCCACTACGGCTATGGCACCGGCCTGACTTGCGGCACGATCACAGCGGTCCGGGACCACTATTTCCAGGCCGATTTCCCTTCCAAGCCTGGCGATTCCGGTGGTGTGGTCTACCACAAGACGGGCGATAACCGCGCTGACTTCCTGGGCATCCTGATCGGCCGCAATGACGGTGGTCCCGTCATCGAGTCGGCGAAGTACATGCGAGAACTCATCTCCTCGCATGCGGGTGGCCAATTCGACTGGTACACAGAGTGACTCGCGAGACCTCCCATCCGAAGGGCCACCGAATGCAAAGCCGTGGGTTTCGTCGCGCACTGGTCGCCGTGGCCGGTGCGTTCACCGTGCTGGGCTGGGTGATTCCGGCGCAGACAGTCCATGCCGACCCGGACCCGGTCTGGCGGTACCAATGCGATGCGGGCTCGGATCCGCTCCCGAACTCGGGCGAGGCGGTGAAGAAGTGCCGCGCGATGGACGGCGCGCCCGAACAGGGGCAGGTCGGCCGTGTGTACTTGGAGTTCTCCTTCTTCGGCAACTACGACATCATTCACAAGACCTGTGAAAGCGCTGTCGTGCGCATCGGAGTCCCCAACGCCAGATACGAACTGATCGGCAACAACTGCCACAACGCCTGATTGCGGACAGCCGGCCCAAATGACGCCCGTCGACCAGCACCGACCGGCTCGTACGCTCGTCCATCAGCTCCACAAGCACAAAGAGCCTCAGGCCGATGGCTTGAGGCTCTTTGTGCTTTGTCGGCTGGGTGCGGACGGTTACATGGAGCCGGTGGGGCCGGGTTGGACTTGGACGGTGAAGGTGTCGAGGTCGGATCCGTTGCAGAAGGCGTTCACGGTGTGGGGGCCGCCCGTGATCGGGGAGACCGTTTTCGAGGCGGTGCCGGGGTCGGCGAAGACCAGGAATTGGGAGTTCGGGGCGATGGTGCCGTCTACTCGGACCTCGCAGTTGGCGCCCGCGCCGTCGGCTTGGACCGTCACCGTTATTTGGCCGACTCCGCCTTCCGCGCTGGAGCCGGTCGCTTGGGCCTGTGCCGCCTGGGCTCCGGCCATCATCATCCAGCCCACGATCCCCGCCACCGCAAACGCATGGATTCGTTTCATGGCCAGGCACCCTACGCGAGTGACGAACGGTGACGGCATCGACTGTCGAGGTGGAGGTGCACCTTGCGCAGAATCGTTGCGGCAGTGCACAATTCCTGCGTCAAGATTGATTTTCACCGCCTACGGGCGGGTTTGGGGAGGGACACCATGAACGTCAAGAGTGCGCTCGTTCGTGCGGCGCTGGGTACCGCGATCATCGGGGCGGCTGTCGTCACCACTGCTGGGGTCGCGAATGCCGAGGTGCAGGTGCAGCCGGCCGACAATGTCAGCCAGAACGCCGACATCAGTGGGTACGGTTCGGGGAGCGCCGCCGGGTCCGGGCACGCGCTCGGTGACATGATCGGACGACTGCTGTTCCACAACGACGACAACTGACCTTCGAGGTCGGCAGCGCCCGTGACCTCGGTGGAGGTCACGGGCGTTTTTGTTCCGCGTGGGAGGCACGGTTCGGGGTGAGGGGCGGGCTACGGTACGCGCCGTAGGGATCGAGACTTCCGGTAGAGGAGCGGTGTGTTGATGCGGCACTGGGCGTTCGGGGTGCGGGTCGTATCCATTGTCGGCTGCGTTCTCGTGGGTGCCGGGATTCCTGGAGTGGCTGCGGCGGAAGCCGATTCGCGGCCGCTGGGTTGCGTTCCCGAGATCGGGACGTTGCAGATTATTCCGCCGCTGCCGGGGTTGTTTCTGCCCTTGCCCAGTATCAAGGGGCCGTCGGAGTTCGATGAGTTGCCGGTCGCGCCGGCGGGGCTGGAATTTCCTCCGGATGTCGAATTGCGGGACACCACACAGGGATTCAATGATGTCGTCGAGGTGGTGCTGCGGGAGGGTGCGCTGTATGCCAGGCCGCGTGGTTCGGGTGGGCCGTGGCGGGCGGTCGCCACGCCTGGCTGTTTGACGGGGCAGATCGTGGCAATGTCGTTGAACAACAACATGCTTGTGGCCGCGGATGCGAACGGGTGGATCTATAGCCTCGACAATCTGCTCTCGGGCCCGCTGCTGTGGAACTGGACATACTCCTATGGCGCGCCGATCTGGCTGTGGCCCGGGGACCGGGTCGCGGCGGCGGATCGCACGGCGCAGACCTGGGCGATCAGTCATCGCATGTCGACGAGTTTCGATGACGCGGAAGGCAATCGGCATCCGACGACGGCGGGCCTGGTCGAACTCGTCAGCCTCACCGGCGACGGATCGCGCATCGTCTATCAGGACCCGTGGCTGCCGCCGGACCGCAGCTACGAGATCGGCGGCCCGCTGGGCGGGCGGTTCATCTCCAGCTCACTGTCGGTGTCCGGCTCGGTCACCTTCGTCATGAACCGCTACGGCGACATGTTCACCCGCAAATACGACCTGGATATGGCCGGGGCCAACCACATTCCGGGCCGCTACACCTGGCAGGAGCAGGGCCGCAAGCCGTCGGCGCCCAACCAGCTGGTGGAGCGGTTCGACCCGCAGTACGCCGCCATCTCACTGCCCGCCCAGGACTGGATCGCGCAGCCGAAGATTCCCGGCGAGATCACCGGACGCCTCTCGGTGCAAGACAGCGGGCCCGCGGTGGAGAACCGGGAACTGCGCGTGGAGGGCCGCCGCGGCGGCGTCACCGGCTACTGGTTCAAGGAACTCGGCGCGCCGGACTGGCAGTTCAATGCGACGAATCAGCCACTGCGCCAGCCGATTCTGGCCGGAAACCCCGCCGTCGACCAGTCCTCGCTCACCCTGGCCCCGGAAAGCGAGCTGTCCTTCCGCGGCCCGCTCCCGGCAGGCTGGACCCTGGCCGTCGACCATTTCGATTGGGCCCAAACCAAACACGCCGTCACCCTCACCTCCCCCACCGGCCGCGCCTACCCGGTAGCCCTCTACACCACCGACGAACTGCGCCTGCTCCCCCGCGGCGCGGGCCTCGACCAGAATCCCCGTGGCCTCGAGGGCGCACTGGACCTGCGCCCCGCCGACCCGCGTGATCCCGCCAACGCGGAACTCGGACAGTTCATCGACACCGTGCTCAACGGTCAGCAGATCTACGAGGTGAAGGTCGAGGCCACCGACTCCCGCCTGGTCATCGACCCGCTCGGCAGCGTGCTCGATCGCGTGTAGCGGCAAGGGATTCCGCCGCTACGCACTCGGCCGCTGGTCGAATCGAGAACGGCCGTGGGCCTGCCGCGCCAGCTGGTCGGCCAGCCAGGGAATGGCGGCGCGCGCGTGGGCGATGCCCGCCGTGAGGTGTTCCAGGGCCCGGTAGGGACGAAAAGTGACCTCGACGCCGAGGCGGGACCACTCGGCGCACAGGCGGGGAGCCTGGGCGAAGCCGATCACCTGGTCGCAGCGGCCGTGGGTGAGCAGGACCGGCGCGGCGGGCGGGAGGGCACCGGCCCGGTTCTCCCGGAACCTGCGCTGCCAGATGGGATCCGCCATCAGATCGGTGAGCAGGTATCTGGTGCGGTCGAACGTGTACGGGAACCGCGTGAGGATCTGCTCGACGATGTGGGTGTCGGCGATGCGCCGGGCCATGCGGTGACCGCGCTCGTTGAGGTGTTCTCCCAGACGCAGTTCGGGGTAGGCATTGTCGAATCCCAGTGCGGCATATGCCTGTAGCCAGGCGAAGCGGCCGCCGGTCAGGAACTCGGAACTGTATTCCAGGTCGGCGCAGACGCCGCCCAGCGCGGCCGCGGCGAGCGGTAGGTCGGGCGCGTAGGTGGGCTGGAGTTGGGCGGCCCAGGTGGCGGCGGTGCCGCCTTCGGAATAGCCGAAGACGGCGGCGGGGCCGTCGGGACTCAGTTCGGCCGCGTCCAGTCGGCGCGCGGCGCGCATCATGTCGAGCACGGCGGGACCGAGCGCCCGCCCGACCACGTAGGGATGCCCGCCCGGCGTGCCGAGCCCCGGATAGTCGGGGAGCGCGATCGCCCACCCGCGACGCAGGAGCGCCGCGAGGAGGAAGGTTTCGTATTCGCTGCCGTGGAGTAGCTGAAGCGAAGGGGCGCAATGCATCCCGTGCCCCTGCGTGCCGATGGCGTAGCCGATGAGCGGGCGCGGGCCGGGATGCGGGGCGCGCGGCACGAGCACGGTCCCGGACAGGACGACGGGTTCACCGAGCGCGTTCGTGCTGCGGTAGAGGATCCGCCAGGCGGCGGCCCGCAACGGCAGCCCCGGAAGGAATTTCGCGATCATGGGTTCCGTGCGTAGCGGATCTCCCGGTGCGGAGTCGGCGGCGGAGTCGAATCGATAGAAGGCGCGGTGTGCGTGTGCGGTCGCGCGCAGATTCAGGGGCCAGGGTCGCATCGTCGCACCTCGGGTCTGGAATTCGCGGGTGGGCACGAACCGCTCACCCAGATTGGAGACTATCAGTATTCAAATACCGATGGTATCTTCAGCGCATGGTTCGGATGACTCGACCGGAAAGCAAGGCCCGCACCCGCGACGATCTGGTGCGCACGGCCCGGGATCTGTTCGTCGCCAACGGACTGGCCACTACGTCGCTGGCGCAGGTGGCCGAGGCCGCGGGGTATTCGAAGGGCGCGGTCTACTCCAACTTTCGCAGCAAAAATGACCTCTGCCTGGAAGTTCTCGAACTCGTCCACACCGAGACGCGGGCCCGGATGACGGAGTTGATCGAGGGTTCGGGCACGACCGAGGAGCGGGTCGCGGCGGTGCGGGAGTGGGCGCGCGGCCGGGTGGAGGATGTCCGTTCGACCCGGCTGGAGTTCGAACTCAGCCTGGCCAGCCGGGACGACCCGCGATTGCGGGCGCAGCTCGCCGCCAACCTGGCCGCACTCCGGACGGCGAATGCCGAACTGCTGGCGTCACTACTGGGCGCACCCGCCTCAGAGCGCTTCACGCAAGCCGGAGATCTGCTGTTCAGCACCGCTTTCGGGGTGAGCATGCAGCGGACCGTGGACGAGACGGTCTCGATCGATCAGATCGCCAACCTGATCCCCATGCTGCTGGCGGCGACCGGTGCGCCCACAGATTTGAAAGACATTCAACAGAACCTCACGGCGGCGCGAGCTGAAAAGCTTTCAAAGTCGAAGCCCGCGAGCGCCCGGAGCGACGAATCACGGACCGCGCTGCTGAACGCCGCCCGCGACGTCTTCGGCGCCAAACGCTTCGACGAGGTGTCGACCACCGAGATCGCACAGCGCGCCGGTACCGCGATCGGCTTGATCAACTATCACTTCGGCGGTAAGCGCGGCCTGTACCTGGCCGCCGCCGAGGCCGAGTACGGCCGGTTCTGGGATGGGCTGCAGGCGCTGCGCGGACCGGCGGTCGCACGGCTCATCCAGGGCCTGGACCTGTTCATCGATCACGCGGAGGCCAATCAGGGTTCGCCACTGGCACTTTCGACCCGCGTCACCGACCCCGAGCTGCGCGCCCTGCACCAACAGCATTTCGACCGGCTCATCGACGCGATGCTGCAGGAGACCACCGGCGGCGCGGGCACCGCATTGGCCCGCACCGCCATGTCGGGCTGGATCGCGTTCACCGAGGGCGCGGTCGGCGATTGGCTGCGCCACCGCGACCTCACCCGGGAGCAACTGCGGGAGCTGCTGCTGACCGGACTCTTCTCGGCGGCCCAGTCGGTGCTGTCGATGGATCCCGCCACCCCGTTGTCCTCGCGCGCGATCACCGCGCTGCTGGATCACGTTCAACCACTCGCCACGCAGAAATCGGAGCACGACCAATGACGACGTCACTCGACGCCGGACCCAACAACCGGCTCGCGGCCGGACCGCTCGGCCGCGCGGTCGCCTGGCTCATCGGGCCACGGGGACTGAAATATCCGCAGCGCGGTCCACCAGTACTGCGGGTGCACCTCGGTGCCGGACGGATGCGCTGCCCGCCCCGATCGCACCAGGCGTCCGGTCTCGGCCTCACGAATGACGACCTTGCACGACTGGGTGGAGGAATCGACCCCGGCGACCAGCGTCATCCGATCACCGCGCGCCGATCAGGTGTTCCAGCGCCAGCTGGTTCAATCGGACGAACCCGTACCCGCGTTCCCCGGCCCGCTCCGGATCGAAATCGGGTTCGGCTTCGGCCAGCAGGTCCGCGTAGCCTTCCCCCGGGGCCAGCGTCGGGGTCCGCAGGTCTGCCACCCCGGCCTCCGACAATGCCTGCCGCACTTCGGGATCCGCGCGGAAGGCGCGGGCGCGCTCCTTCAGCAGCAGATACGTGCGCATATTGGCCGCGGCCGAATCCCACACGCCCGCCATGTCTTCCGTGCGCGAGGGCTTGTAGTCGAAATGCCGTGGGCCGTCGTAGGCGGGCGTGCCGTCGGGCCCGCCGTTCTCGAGCAGGTCGACCAGGCTGAACGCGTTCATCAGATCACCGTGCCCGAAGACCAAGTCCTGGTCGTACTTGATGCCACGCTGGCCGTTGAGGTCGATATGGAACAGCTTGCCCTGCCACAGCGCCTGCGCGATGCCGTGCGCGAAGTTCAATCCCGCCATCTGCTCGTGGCCCACTTCGGGATTGACGCCCACCAGCTCCGGATGCGCGAGCGTGGTGATGAACGCCAGCGCGTGCCCGACGGTCGGCAGCAGGATGTCCCCGCGCGGTTCATTGGGTTTGGGTTCGATCGCGAATCGCAGTTCATAGCCGCGGTCGCGCACGAACTCGGTGAGCAGATCGAGACTTTCGCGATACCGGTCCAATGCCGCGCGCACATCCTTGGCGCTGTCATACTCCGCGCCCTCACGCCCGCCCCACAGCACATACGTCCGCGCACCCACCTCGGCCGCCAACTCGATGTTGCGCAGCACCTTCCGCAGCGCGAACCGCCGCACGGCGCGATCGTTGCTGGTGAACCCGCCGTCCTTGAACACCGGATGGGTGAACAGATTCGTGGTGACCATCGGCACCACCATCCCGGTCTCGGCCAACGCTTTTCGCAGCCGCTCGATCCGCCGCTCCCGTTCGGCGACGGACGCGCCGAACGGGATCAGGTCATCGTCATGGAAGCTGAGACCGTAGGCACCCAATTCCGCGAGCCGATGCACCGCCTCCACCGCATCCAACTCCGCCCGGGTGGCGTCCCCGAACGGGTCCCTCCCCCGCCACCCCACCGTCCACAACCCGAACGAGAACTTATCCGCGACAGTCGGCGAGCCCATGATCAACCTCCACTTTGTTCAGACATTGAACTAAGTGGCGACAAGGCTACCCACTATCCACGCACGAGCCTGCCTCAATCGCTGAATATGTTGTCTGGTAACGGAATTGGCTACGCTCACAGCGATTTCGGACTCATGCCAGTCGACCGCCGCCGTCCACATGCAGGGTGGTGCCGGTCAGGAACGGGTTGGTCAGGGCCAGCAGGGCAGCGGAGGAGATGTCGGACGGTGTACCCACCCGCCGTGCGGGATTGCGCTCGGCGACGGACTGGAAGAACACATCTTTGGTCGGCCCGTCCCAGGCGCCGGAGTCGACAATGCCGGGCGAGAGCGCATTGACGCGCACCGGCGCCAACTCCACCGCGAGAGCCTCGGCCAGGGTGGCGGCGGCCGCATTGGTGGCGGCCATGACCGTGCGACCGGGGGCCGGTCGCCAAGCCGCGACACCGGAGAACAGCAGGATCGCGCCGCCCGCGCGGAAACGGCCCGCGAAGTGTTTCGCGAGCACTGCGCGCACCATGGACGGGCCGCCGATGTCGATCTGCTCGACGCACTCGTCGATGCTCGCGCCCGACGCCACGGTCTGGGTGAACGGGTAGAGGTT
>NZ_JBSGBY010000013.1:0-36841 GCF_053601505.1 Nocardia sp. NPDC004722 | reverse complement strand
CACGCCGCGAAAGCATGCAGTCCGTCGTCGGTTTCGTCGCCTTCGACGTGATCGCGGCGATCGGGCTGCTGTGGCCCGCCGCGGCGCTGCTGCTGGATGCCACGCTGGCGCAACTGGATTCGGTGCTGGCCGAATCCATTCACGACTGCCTGGCCTTGGACGGTGAGGGCAATCCGTGCGTGGAAGCCCGGACGCCGCTCGAGCTGGAGCGCGAGATCTTCCTGCCCGGCGGTCATATCTTCCACGGGGACTTGGCATTTCCCTATCGCGAGGCCGCCGATGACAGCCCGGCGGCGCGCTGGGGCGTGGCGAGCGGGCACGCCAATATCCTGCTGTGCGGCGCGGGCGCGGTGCGCGGCGGCGGGGTCAGCGGCATCGGCGGCCACAATGCCGCGATGGCGGTGCTGGAGGAGGGCTCACGGCTCGAAAGAGACTGAGCCTCAGTCCAGGCCGCCGTGCTCGGCGTCCCAGCGGAGCCGGGCGGCGGCCACCCCCGCCATATGCGCGCGCGACCAGTCGGCCAGGTAGAACGCGACCTGCGCCAGCTGCTCACCCGCCTCGGTGAGCCGGTAGTCCACCTGCGGCGGAATCGTCGGATAGGCGGTGCGCTCCAGGAATCCGTCCCGCCACAGCCGTTTGGTGGTGAGCGTCAGCATGCGCTGCGAGATGCCGGGCACCGCGCGTTGCAGCTCCCCGAACCGGCGCACGCCCTTGCTCAGTTCCACCAGCACCAGGATCGTCCACTTGTCGCCGAGCCGATCGACGGTGTCGCGGATGCCGCAGTTGTCATCCCCACACGGCCCTTCGGGAATCAGCTGCGCGACCTGGTCGGTATCAGCGGTGTTCGTGACTGACGGCAAAGTGCCTTCTTCCCAGGTCGTGGCGGTTCCCGCAGGCTCGGTCGTGTCGAAATCCACAACGTGCTCAACACGAGGAGTAGCGAAAATGATCCTGGTAACCGGTGTCTCGGGCGCTCTGGGCGGACTGGTGCTGGACGGGCTGCGGGCCCGGCCGGAGCTGGAGGTGCTCGCGGGCAGCAGTTCCGGTGACGGCGACACCGTCCGCCGCCTCGACTTCGACGATCCCGCCACGCTCGCCGACGGCCTGCGCGGGGTGGACGTGCTGGTGTTCATTTCCGCCGGGTACGCCGAGGACGATGTGGTGACCGCCCGCCACGGCGCACTGATCGACGCCGCGACGGCCGCGAGGGTGCGGCACGTGATCTACACCAGCCTGTCCGCGTCGGCGTCGCACACCTCCATCGCCGTCCCCCATCTGTGGACCGAGAAGCGTTTGGCCGAGGCGCCTTTCGAAGTCACGGTGCTGCGCAACGGCTTCTACAGCGAACTCACCGTCGGGCTGGCCGCCGACGCGGTCGAATCCGCCGCCGCCACCGGTGTTTTCGCCGCCCCGTTCGGCACCGGCCGGATCTCGGGGGTGTCGCGGCACGATCTGGCGCAGGTCGCGATCCGGGTGGCCGCGGAGGTCGACCGGGACCTGCGGGCGGGGACGCCCAGCGCACACGCCGGTCGCACCTACGAGCTGGAGGGTGTGGGCTCGGTCGACGGCCCGGAGATCGCCGCGCTGCTGAGCGAAACCCTCGGCCGCCCGGTGCAATTCCGCGATGTCCCGCTCACCGATCTGCGGGCGGGCCTGCTCGGCAGCGACCTGGAGCCGTACCGGGCCCGCCACAGCGTCTCGCTGTTCGCCAACCTCAAGGCGGGCTTCCTGCACGCCACGAGCAGCGATCTGCCCGCCCTGCTGGCGGACGCCCCGCGCCCGATGCGCGCGGAGCTCGCCGCCGCCCTCGCTCACTCGGCCGCCGCGCTCACCCGCTCATGAGGTGCGGCGGCCGTCGGCCCCGTGCTGGCCCATGATGTCGGAGCAGCAGCGAATGAAGTACCGCAGCACCGGATCCGCCTCGGAGGCGTCCGGCCACACCACCGCCACCCGGGTCGGCCCGATGCCGCGCACCGGCCGGAACACCACGCCCGGGTAGGCGGTGCGGGCGGTGGAGGCGGGGGTGAAGCTGACACCGAAACCGTTGGCGATGGCGCGCAGCCATTCCTCGGTGCTGCGGGCGATGGCACCGATGATGGCGGTGTCGGCGGGCCGGGCGTCCAGCCCCATCCAATAGTCGCGCCACCAACCGGTTTCCGCGGGTGAGGCGACGTACGGTTCGTCCCACAGTTCCCGGAAGGCGAGGTCGTCGCGGGCGGCCAGCGGGTGATCGTGCGGCAGCGCGATCCAGCGCGGCTCGGCGAACAGCTCGCGCACGTGATAGTCCTCCTGCCCCGGAAACGGCAGCCGCAACAGGGCCACATCCACATCGCCCTCGTCCAGGCCGGCGCTCGGGTCGGTCCAACCGCCGGTGTGGATGTCGACCTGCCAGTCCGGGTGCAGCCGGTGGAAGACCTGGATGATCTCCGGGATGTGGCTGTCGGCGGCGCTGTTCACGCAGCCCAGCCGCAGCACCCGGGAGGCGCGGCTGGCGTCGCTCTTGGTGTCGCGCAGTATCCGATCCCAGGACGCCAGCAGCGGCGGGATCTGTTCGGCGAGAACCTTGCCCGCGGCGGTCAGCGTCCAGCCCGCGCGGGACCGGATGAACAGCTCCACGCCCAGCTGCTGTTCGAGCTGCTTGATCTGGGTCGCCAGCGCGGGCTGCGCGACATGCAGTCGCTGCGCCGCCCGCGGCAGGTTCTCCGCATCCGCGACTGCCAGGAAGTAACGCAGCAGTCGCGTGTCGATATCCATGCCACCAGGTTAGGAACAGGGCAACCGGTAGGCATACCCCAAGCCTTGGAAGACGGGATATGAGGCGGATGCTATCGGCGGTTCCGGGCCGGGTTGTCGGCCATCTCACGCTAGATTCAATTGCTAGAAGATTGCCTGATCAGTAGACCGGAAGGCGCGTCCCTCGAATTCGGGTGGGACGCCATCGAGTACGGAGGCGATCGGTACGAGCGAGCGGCACTTGCCACAGCATCGACGCGCCCAGTCGGGGCGCGGTCCCATGACCCGCGGCCTCTACGGGGCGACCCGCAAGGCCGCGGGATCCATGGACCGCTGGCTGCGGCGGGTCGGTGCCGACACCGCCGCACCGCCCGACGAAGCGCCCGAACCCGTCGAGCCGCCCGTCCCGCAGGACCTGCTGGATCTGCTGCGGCACCTCGGCGTCGCGCTCATCCGCTCCGGCGAGACCACCAATCGGGTACAGGACATCCTCGACGATCTGGCCCGCCGCTACGACGTCGACGAGGTGCACTTCTTCGTGCTGCCCACGGGAGTGTTCGTGCGCGTACAGGATTCGCGCGGTTCGGCCGTCGACCTGCTCGAGGCCGACTCCGACACGCTGCGCCTGGATCAGATCGCCGCGCTCTACCGGCTCATCGACGACATCAAGACCCACGTCCCGCCGCCCGCCCAGGCCACCGCGGCACTGGCGCGCATCCTCACCTCGCCGCAGCCCACCCCCGTCTGGCGGCTGCTGCTGGGCAATGTGGTGCTGACCGTGGGCCTGGGCCTGATGCTCAATCCCACCTCGAACGCGCTGCTCGGCTATCTGGTGCTGGGCCTGGTGGTTCAGCTGCTGCTCATGGCGGCCGACCGGTTCCGGCTGCTGTCGACCGGGCTGCCCGTGGTCGCCGGGGCGGTGGTCACGTTGCTGTCCTTCGGGTTTCCCAATGCGCTCGGCGGCGGCAATCCGTCACAGCTGCTCATCCCGTCGGTGTCGAGCCTGCTGCCCGGCGCGGCGCTGACCAACGGCTCCATCGAGCTGGCCACCGGCAATATGGTCGCCGGGGCCAGCCGCACCATCTACGGCTTCAACAAACTGCTGCTGCTGGCCTTCGGCATCCTCATCGGCCTACAGCTGCTGGGCACCCTGCCGGCGGTGAAACCGGCGCACGGCGGCGGATTGGGCTGGTGGACACCGGTACTCGGGGTGCTGCTGATCGGACTGGGCCACAGCTGGCGGGCCAGCGCGCCGAAGAAGTCGCTGGGCTGGCTGCTGATCGTGCTGTACGCGGCGTTCTGCGGGCAGCAACTGGGCCAGCAGCTGCACGGCGGCGGACTGCTCGGTTCGTTCCTCGGCGGCATGATCGCGGTGCCGGTCGCCTACCTGGTGCAGCGCAGCAAGGACGCCCCGCCGACCCAGGTGGTGTTCCTGCCCGCGTTCTGGATGCTGGTGCCCGGCGGGATGGGATTGACCGGGGTCTCGGAACTGGTCACCAAGAACGACCCCAACGGCCTGCACGTGATCGTGAACGCGGTGCTCACCATTCTGGCCATCGCCATGGGCGTGCTGGTCGGATCCGGACTGGTGTCCTCGACACGGCGGCCGCGGCTGGAGAACATGGTCGAGGACTGGCTGGGCCCCGACACCGGCAGGCACGCGGTCGAGAATCAGCGCACGACAGGCAGTTCCGAGCCGGGATCGGCGAGCCAGAGCAGCCAGTGAGGGGCGAGCAGGGCCGCGAACTCGTCGTAGCCGGGCGCGCCCGGGTGATATCCGTCGCCCGCGGTGACCTCCCGCATCCAGACCGGGTTCTCGCGCAACGGATGATGCGTCCGCAGATACGGCACCTTGACCTCCTCGCAGAGGTCGGCGTAGCGGGTGTCCAGCGCCAGAATCCGGGCATTGTGCGCATCGTCGACATTGGGCGGCGGCGCGACCACCATTGTCTGCCAACCCCTTTCCCGCGCCGCGCGCAGGATGGCGGCCAGATTGCGCACCGAGTCCTCGAGCTCGACGCGCGGGCGGCCGTCCTCGAACTGGGTGTCGTTGACGCCGGTGGAGATCACCACCCGGCAGTCCGAGCCCGCCGGTAGCCGCAGCGCGCATTCGGCCTCCCAGCGCGCCGCCAGCTCGGTGCTGTTCTCCCGCCGGATGCCGAGGTTGTAGTAGGTCAGCGGCTGCCCCGCCGCGATGGCTCGGGCGGCCAGCCGACCCGCCCAGCCCAGGCATTTCTGATCACCGACCCCCGCGACGAAGGACTCACCGATGAAACAGACACGTAGATCGAGCACCACGCACCGATCCTCGCACGCCCCTTCGCAATCCATCGAAGACTGCCATTAAGCCGGAATAACAGGTAGTTCGCGGGCTCGGTGGAACCGTTCATTACGGACTGTGCCGAGCGGGCACCGGATCGAACACTGTTACGGTTACCGGCGTGTTGGGTGACCTCGGAAGAGGCCGCCTGCCGCATACTCACACCGAGCCGACCATGGGACCGCAGCCGTTCCCACGATCCGAAAGCGCGAATAGGACATGCGAGTCGACGGGCGGGAGATTCCCGTCTCCGGCAGCCTGCTGCAGCCGCGGATCCGCCGGACCAGTGACATTCTGCGCGTCGTGCTGTCCGCGTTGGCCGTGGCCATCGTCATCGCCGGGTCGCTGATCACCCGGCCGCAGTGGGAACAGCTGGAGCGATCGGTCTCCGGCATCGTGGGCTTCCTGACCCCCGAACAGTCCAACCTGGTCTACATCGTCTACGGCATCGCGATTCTGGCGCTGCCCTTCGCCATCCTGGTCCGGCTGGTACTGCGCCGGCAGTGGAAGCTCTTGGCGGGGTTCCTCTCCGCGGGCCTGATCGCGCTGGCCCTGTTCTCGATCACCGGCACCGGTTTCACCGCGCCGCGCTGGCATCTGTCGGAACCGCAGCAGGTCAATACCTTCCTGTCGCAGTTCCTCGACGATCCGCGCTGGATCGCCATGCTGGCGGCGGTGCTCACGGTGGCCAGCCCGTGGCTGCCCACCCGCTGGCGGCGCTGGTGGTGGACGCTGCTGCTGGCCTTCGTGCCGATCCACCTGTTCGTCTCGCTGGTGGTGCCCGCGCGCGCCGCCCTCGGGCTGGTGGTGGGCTGGCTGGTGGGCGCGGTGATCGTGCTGGTGGTCGGCACGCCCGCGCTGGAGGTGCCGCTGGACGCGGCCGTGCGGGTGCTGGCCCGGCGCGGCTTCCGGGTGACCGCCTTCAAGGTGCTGCGCCCGGCCGCGCGCGGACCGCTGGTGCTCTCGGCGAGCGCGATCCCGCAACCGGAGCAGAACGCGGCGGCCACCCCGGCCACGCTCGCACCGGTCGCCGCCCCCGGCAGCGAATCCCCGTCGCCCGACAATGAATTGATCATCGAGCTCTACGGCGCGAACCAGCGCAGCCGCGGCATGCTGCAGCAGCTCAAGCGCTGGCTGACCATTCGCAGCGGCGAGTACCCGGCCTCCTTCGCCTCCATGCGGCGCGCGGTCGAGCATCGCGCGCTGATGGGTTTCGCCATCGCGGATCTCGGGCTGGCCAGCAACAAGCCGCTCACCGTCGCCGCGCTGGACCGCAGCTGGATGATGTACGCGCACACCGTCCCCCAGGGCCGTCCGCTGGCCGCCTCCGACGGGGAGAAGACGCTGGCCAGCGCCTGGCGCGCGCTCAACAGCATGCATCAGGCGCAGATCTCGCACGGAGATCTGCGCACCGACGAGATTCGCGTGCTCGACGACGACACGGTGCTCTTCGAAGGCTTCGTGCAGTCCGAATTCGGTGCGTACAAGGTGCGTTTCGACTCCGACGTGGCGCAACTGCTGCTGAGTTCGTCCGCCCTCTTCGGCCCCGAACCGGCGGTGCGCACCGCCCTGGAGGTGCTCGACAAGCAGGCGGTGCTGGACGCCTCGACCCGGCTCACCAAGACCGCCATGCCCGCGCACCTGCGCAAGGCGGTGCCGGAGGCGGGCGCGCTGATGAAGGATCTGCGTGCCGAGGTGGCCGAGCAGACCGGGCAGGACAAGATCGCGGCCGCGCAGGTGACCCGCTTCTCGCGCAATCAGATCGTGCAGCTGGTGCTGCTCATCGGCCTGGTCTACGTGGCCTACCCGTACATCAGCCAGGTGCCCACCTTCTTCACCGAACTGCACAATCTGCACTGGGGGTGGGCGGCGCTGGGCCTGGCGGTCTCGGCGCTCACCTACGTCGGCGCGGCAATGGCGTTGTGGGCGTGCGCTTCCGAGGCCGTGAAGTTCCGCAACCTGCTGCTCATGCAGATCGCCAACACCTTCGCCGCCACCACCACCCCGGCGGGCGTCGGCGGTCTGGCCTTGAGCGTGCGCTTCCTGCAGAAGGGCGGGCTGGGCGCGGTGCGCGCCACCGCCGCGGTGGCCTTGCAGCAGACCGTGCAGGTGGTCACGCACCTGGTGCTGCTGCTGATCTTCGGTGCGGCGGCGGGGGTTTCGACCAACCTGTCGCACTTCGTGCCCAGCGCGACCGTGCTGTATTTCGTGGCGGGCGCGCTGCTGGGTCTGCTCGGCGCGACCATGTTCATTCCCAAGATCCGCCGCTGGCTGCTGCACGAGGTGCGCCCGCAGCTGGCGGAGGTGCTCGACCAGTTGAAGGATCTGGGCCGCCGCCCCGGCCGCCTGGCCATGATCGTCGGCGGTTGCGCCACCACCACCCTGGGCATGGCGCTGGCGCTGTGGGCGAGCATCGAAGCCTTCGGCGGCGCCACCACTTTCGTGACCGTCACCATCGTCACCATGGTCGGCGGCACGCTGGCCTCGGCCGCCCCGACACCGGGCGGTGTGGGCGCTGTCGAAGCCGCCCTCATCGGTGGTCTGGCCGCCTTCGGAGTCGAGGCGGGGATCGCCGTCCCCGCCGTCCTGCTCTACCGCGTGCTGACCTGCTGGCTGCCCGTGTTCTGCGGCTGGCCGATCATGCGCTGGCTGACCAGAAAAGACATGATCTAGGCCGAATACTCCTTGCGCAGTTCGACCTTCACGACCTTGCCACTGGCATTGCGGGGCAACTCGGCGACGATCACCAGCTGCTTGGGATGCTTGTAGCGGGCCAGTGACTCGTTGAGGAACGGTTCCAGCTCTTCGAGAGTCAGATCGTCCACACCGGGCATCAGCGCCACCACGGCGACCGGCACCTCGCCCCACTTCTCGTGCTTGCGCCCGACGACGGCCGCCTCGTGGATCTTGGGGTGGGCGAAGAGCACGTTCTCGATCTCGGCGCAGTAGATGTTCTCGCCGCCGGAGATGATCATGTCCTTCTTGCGGTCCACCACGTAGACGAAGCCCTCCTCGTCCTGGCGGACCAGGTCGCCGGAGTGGAACCAGCCGCCGTGGAAGGCTTCCGCGGTGGCCTCGGGCTTGTTCCAGTAGCCCTGCATGAGAGTCGGTCCGCGATAGACGATCTCACCGATCTCACCGGGCGCGACATCGTTCATCTCGTCGTCGACCACGCGGGCCTGGATGGTGGGGATGGGCCGCCCGACCGAGCCGAGTTTGCGCAGCGCGTCCTCGCCGTCGAGCACGCAGGTGATGGGCGACATCTCGGTCTGCCCGAACACCGCGACATTGAAGGCGTCCGGGAAGCAGTCGGCCATGGCGCGCAGCACGCTGTCCGAGGCCGGGGCCGCACCCCACGACAGTCCCTTCAACGCCAGCTTGCGCTGTTTGACCGTCGGCTCCTCGCAGATGAGCTGCCACTGCGCGGGCACGCAGAACGCGGTGGTGGCCTGCTCGGCCTCGACGGCGTCGAGGAACTCGGTGGCGTTGAACGCGCCCAGCGGATGCAGCACGGTCTTGCTGCCCAGCAGGAAGGCCGGGGTGAGGCTGCCCAGTCCGGCGATGTGGAACAGCGGCGAGGTGCAGAAGCCGACCGAGTCCACCGTGACATTGAGCGCCCGGATGCAGGTCAGCGCTTGCGAATTCATGTTCGCGTGGGTCAGCACCGCGCCCTTGGGAGTGCCGGTGGTGCCCGAGGTGTACATGATCAGGCTCGGAGTGTCCTCCGGAATGTCCAGCGGCGCATGGGGTTCGCCCGCCTCGGCGAGCGCGTCGTCGTAGCCGAGCACACCGTCCTCGGTCCGCCCGTTGATCACGACGACGGTGTCGAGACCAACGGCCTGTCCGGCCACTCCCACGGCCAGCGGCCGCAGCACCGCATCGGTGACGATCGCCTTGGCGCCCGAGTCCGCCACGATGTAGGCGACCTCGGGCGGGGTGAGCCGGAAGTTCACCGGCACCGCGATGGCGCCGAGGGCGTTGATGCCCATGACCGCCTCGATGTACTCGGTGTAGTTGAGCGCCAGGATGAGCACCCGATCGCCGAACCCGACCCCTCGACGGGACAGCGCGTCGGCGAACTTCTCCGACCGTTCGTGAAGCTGCTTCCAGGTGGTGTCCACGCCCTTGTACCGGAAGGCGACGTGGCCGGGCCGCATGGCCGCGTGCGTCGCGATCTGGTTCACCCAGTGATTGCGACGCGACCGAATCGGCTCGTCGAGCGGCTGGAAGGTCATGCGGTGTCCTTTCACGCTGGTCGAGCGTGAGAATACCCGCTAACTTTCTGACGTGACAAGGGTTACAGAGAAGGTTTCATTGAAAAGTTCTCACCGCATCAATCGGCAGTTCAGAGCCCAAATAGTGAGGTAGGGGAGACTCCGCCCGGTTACCACTTATCCACAGGAACGGCTGAAATACGTCACCGGAACAGCAAACTGTGGCTCACATCGGGGTTGTCGCCCCATATGCAACTATGCGAGTATCAGGGCAGTCACGAGAGGCAGGGAGAGGACAGCCCCCATGGCACTGAAGACCAAGTTCACCGAGACCTTCGGCGTCGAGCACCCGATCGTCCAGGGCGGCATGATGTGGGTCGGCCGGGCCGAGCTCGCCGCGGCGGTCTCCGAGGCCGGCGGTCTCGGCATCATCACCGCGCTCACCCAGCCCACCCCGGATGACCTGCTGCGCGAGATCGAGCGCGCGCGGGAGCTGACCGACAAGCCGATCGGCGTGAACGTCACCATCCTGCCGTCGATCAACCCGCCGCCGTACCAGGACTACGTCAAGGCGATCATCGAGTCCGGCGTGAAGATCGTGGAGACCGCCGGGTCCAATCCCGAGCCCTTCCTTCCTTATTACAAGGAGGCGGGCATCAAGGTGCTGCACAAGTGCACCAGCGTGCGGCACGCGCTCAAGGCGCAGAAGATCGGCGTGGACGGCGTGTCCATCGACGGCTTCGAATGCGCGGGCCACCCGGGCGAGGACGACGTGCCGGGCCTGATCCTGATTCCGGCCGCCACCAAGGCCCTCGACATCCCGGTCATCGCCTCCGGCGGCATCGCCGACGCGCGCGGCCTGGTCGCGGCGCTGGCGCTGGGCGCGGACGGCGTGAACATGGGCACCCGCTTCATGTGCACCCAGGAGTCGGCGATTCACCAGACGGTCAAGGAGCAGATCGTCGCGAATTCCGAGCGCGCCACCCAGCTGATTTTCCGCACCATGCACAACACCGCGCGCGTGGCCGACAACGAAATCAGCCGCAAGGTCGTCGAAATCGAAAAGGCGGGCGGCAAGTTCGAGGACGTGAAGGATCTGGTCGCCGGTGCGCGCGGCCGCCGCGTCTTCGAAGAGGGCGATCTGGACGCGGGCATCTGGTCGGCCGGTCAGGTGCAGGGCCTCATCGACGACATCCCGACCTGCGCGGAGCTGGTCTCGCGGATGGTGTCCGAAGCCGAGGCGCTGATCGGGCAGCGGCTCGCGGGCATGATCGGATAATTCCGGCGAAAGTCGGTACGTCCCAGACAATTACGGCAATGGGCCCTTGGCAATCATGCCAAGGGCTCTTGCCATTTCTGCTATCGATGACCGCCGCATCCGTCATGCTTTCAGTACACGACGGATGGCGGAGGTGCCTGAAATGGCAATCACTCGAATCTATCTCGACGACGACGCGCTGCGCCGAGCCATGGCCATCTCGGGTGTGTACACCGAACAGGACGCGGTGAACCTAGCGCTGAGATTCTTCAGCGCGCACGCCGCGGCCGAGGATTTCGACCACCCCTTTCCGGCGCGGTCGGCCTAGGGCACGGCAGCCCTGATCTCCCAGCCCCGGCGGGTATGGGACGTACCTGCGTGAAAGCCCTTCTGGGCGCGCCGAAATCTTGGCAGAATCGCGGGTGGTACCTCGGCGGCCGACAGCGCGCGGACACGGGAGGACATTCCTGTGGAGCACAGCAGAGCATCGACCGATCCCACCCCGTTTCCCAGGGTGTCGATCGTCGGTGTCGGCTGCCGGGCGACAGGTACGGACTTCGACCACGAGTGGTTCGGCCTGGACCGCCTCGCGGCCGCCGGTCTCACCCCACGCCAGCGCACCAATCTGGAAGTCGCCGTGGAGGCCCTCGACGACTCCGGATTGGGTTGCCTGGCACCGGCGTCCAACGCGGCCGTGGTCTTCGGCGCGATCGGCGGCACCAATTCCGCCCATCACCTGTCCAGGGCCCTGGACCTCCGCGGCCCCAGCCTGACCGTCGACAGCCAGCGCGCCTCACCCCTGGTGGCCGTCGACATGGGCGTGCGCCTGCTGGCCGACGAGTCGGTACCCTTCGTGCTCGCGGGCGGCGTGGACCTCACCCTGCTACCCGACATTTCGGACCTACGAATCCCCTTGCCCCGCAGTGGGGGCGGTGCCGCCGACGAGGACATCGGCCCGCGCGGCGGCATCTGCACGGTCCTCGTCCTGCAGCGCACCACCGACGCGCTCCGCACCGGAACCCGCCGCTACGCCGAGATCGGCGCCCCCGTTCTCGGTTTCCCCGAAGCCGAAAGCCTCGACGCCCACATCACCCTGGACGAACCGGCCGGTCCACCCGGATATCACGAACGCGGCGAGGAACCCCCCGTGCTCGTCCCCATCACCGGCCCCGACCCCGCCACCGTCCACGCCCTCGCCCTGCGTTGGGCGGTCGCCGTCGGCTCCTACCGCTCCCTGCGCGAATTCGCCTCCGCCACCGCACGACTCATCCCCGAAGACACCCGGGCCGCCATCCTCGCCCGCGACCCCGCCGAAGCCGCGGACCGCTTGCGCACCCTGGCCCGCCGCATCGCCTCGAAGCCGCCCGCCGCCGCCACCCTGACCACGGCGGTCCCCCTGCCGGGGCCGAACGGCGTCTTCACCCCGGCCCGCGTCAACCAGGTCGGCGACACCCTCTTCCTGTTCCCCGGCAGCGGTTTCCATCCCCGCATGGGCCGCCGGCTCGCGGCCCGCTACCCGATCTTCGCGACCACCCTGACAACCGCTGCGGACGCGGTCGCCGCGGCGGGCGGCCCGCGAGTCTGGACACCCCGGCACGGATTCCAGCGCGCCCCTCGGACCACCGGCCCCAACACCGGATGCTCGATGACTATCGTTGGCGCCCAACCATCTACGGCAGATCCGGATACGGACCACGACACCTCGACGACACCGAGCGGCGGCCCGCACCTCGGCGGCAGCACCGCGGACAGCGCCGACGACAAGCAAGGCGCGCAGGCACAACCCGCCGAGCGCGATGGGGCGGCACCGATCAGCCCGGAGGCGGCAGCGCGATACACCCGTGGTGCGGCCCTGCCGTCCGACCGCGGCACGGCGACACCCGCGACGGCGGTGAATGGCGAGACCGGTGGCGGTCGAGTCGTCTTCGAGCAGGTGGCGCTGTTCGTGTTCCAGGTGGCGCTGGCGGAGTTGCTCGAGTCCTGGGGAATTCACGCGGACGCGGTGGCGGGGCACGGGGCCGGGGAGGTCGCCGCGGCCGTGGCCTGTGGTGCGCTGTCGTTGGACGACGGAGCCCGGGTCGCGGTGGCGCGGGCGCGGCTGCTCGAGCGGGCCGGAGGCGGCGGGGCCGTCGCCGTGCTGGAGGCGACCCCGGCGGAAGTCGCCCGGCTGGTCGATCCCATGCGCGCCGAAGTCGCCATCGCCACGGTGGACGGCCCGACCACGATCACCGTCGCCGGTACGCCACGCTATATCGAGGCATTGATACGCCGAGCCCATCGCCGCGCGATCTTCGCCCAGCGTGTCTCCGACGACGCCGTGCCCGCCGCCGCACATCTTCCCGCGATTCGCGGCCGCGCCGACGAATTGCGTGCCGAGCTCACGGATTTGGCACCGGTCCCGCCGTCGCGCCCGCTGTATTCGACAACCCTGCGCAGCCGGGTGCTACGCCCACCGGGCAGCCCGCTACCGGCCGACGACTCCACCGGCCGGTCCACCCGGGTGGGTTCCACGCCCACCCAGCAGGCGCGGCTGACTGCCGACTACTGGGCCGACAATGCGTCATGCGGTGTCGAGTTGGCCGCGGCATTGGAGATCGCTGCCGCCGAAGGGATTACGTCGGTACTGGAGGTGGGTCCCTATCCGGTGCTCACGCCCGGCCTCCGCGAGCGCGCACCGTTCCGGAACGGCGTGCGCGCCACGCTGGCCCGGGACGACGAGGCGGAGAGCCTGCTGCGCACCATTGCGGAGTGGTATCTGGAGGGCCGGTCCGTGGATTGGACGGCGCTCGGCCCTCACCTGGCCGCACCGCCGCAACGGCAGTGGCGCCGAGGCGACGCCGGGGACGGGCAGCGTTGGCCGCCGGCCGGATACGGTGCGGCGCAGGTGGTTCCGGCGTTCCCGGCCGTCGAGATCCGGGCCGAGGGAGCGTATGTGGTGGCCGGTGGACTGGGGCCGCAGGGCGAGGCGGCGGTGCGGTGGCTGTTGGAGGCCGGGGCGCGGGATGTGGTGGTGCTGACGCGGTCGCCGCGGCCGCTGCCGGTGGGGCTGGCGGGGATGGAGGATCGGATCGTGGTGATGCGGTGCGATTGCGCGGATCGGACGGATCTGGCGATGGCGTTGCAGGATATTCGGGAGTGCGGGGCGGCGATTCGCGGCGTGGTGCACGCGTCGGGGGAGACGCGGCTGGTGGCGGCGGCGAACCTGCTGGAGTTGACCGCGGCCGATCCGACGGACTTCACCGTGCTGCTGACCCCGGTGCCCGGGGCCGGGGAGCCGGAAGAGGTGCGGGAACTGGCGGCGGCGCAGGTGGATCGGCGCGTCATCTGCGTGGATTGGGAGGTTGGGCCCGCGGCCTAGGGCAGGATGACTCCATGGCGGACCCCGAGATCACGGTCAAGTGGAAGAAGGAGCCGGACGAGCACGATTACCCGGCCGCCGCGGACTACCTGGAGATGCTGGCCGAAGCGGTCGTGATCGACGCGGTGGTCGCGGAATTGCGGGCCGCGCCGGTGGTCTACAAGAAGGCCAAGGACCTGCTGCGGGCCTCGGCGCTGGACGCGCTGCCCACCTCCAACCCGTATGTCCGGCGCGATCTGCAGAAGATCGTCACCGGCAAGGCGCTCTCGCCGATCCTGGTGGTGCGCGGCGACTTCCGCAGGGGCGTGCCCATGCAGATCGTGGACGGCTACCACCGCGTCTGCGCCATCTACTACACCGACGAGAACATCGCGATCCCCGTGAAGATCGCCGCCCTGCCGCATTGACCGAGATGACACCGTGAATTTTCAAACCCTCACCTTGATCACCCTGCTCGGGCTGGCCGGGCCCTGGCTGGCCTGGCGGCAGTCCTGGCATCTGCCGGTCATCCTGGGCGAACTGCTGGCCGGAATCGTCTGCGGCACCACGGGCTTGCGGCTGCTGCATCCGGAGGACCCGACCTTCACCTTCCTCGCCGATGTCGGTTTCGCGGTGGTCATGTTCGTGGCGGGCACCCATGTGCCGGTGCGCGACGCGTCCATCCGCTCCGCGTTGGGCCGGGGCGCGTTGCGCGCGGCGGCGGTGGGCGTGCTCGCCATGATCGCCGGGCAGGGCATCGCGGTCTGGTTCGACACCGGCCACGGCCTGCTCTACGCGGTGCTGCTGGCCTCCTCCTCGGCGGCCATCGTGCTGCCCATCCTCGATTCGCAGGGGCTGAGCGGAAAATCGGTGCTGGAGTTGACCGCTCAGGTGGCCATCGCGGATGCCGCCGCGGTGGTGGCACTGCCGCTGGTGATCGATCCGGGCAATGCGGGCCGGGCCGCGATCGGCGCGCTGCTGGTGGCCGCGGCGGCGGTGGCCGTCTACTTCTTCCTGCGCTGGATCGAGGATTCCGGCATCCGGCATCGGCTGCACAAGGTGTCGGAGGATCGGCAGTTCGCCCTCGAGCTGCGGGTCAGCCTGGCGCTGCTGTTCGCGCTCGGCGCGCTCGCCACCCGCAGCCACGTCTCGATCATGCTGGCGGGCTTCGCACTCGGCCTGGCGGTGGCGGCGGTCGGGGAGCCGCGCCGGGTCGCCAAGCAGCTGTTCGCCCTCAGCGACGGTTTCCTCGCGCCGCTGTTCTTCGTCTGGCTGGGGGCGCGTCTGAACCTGCGCGAGTTCGGCGACCACCCGCACCTGATCCTGCTGGGCCTGGCGCTGGGCGGCGGAGCCGTCCTCGTGCACGCCCTGATGCGGTTCCTGGGTCAGCCGGTTCCGCTGGGCGCCATCGCTTCCGCGCAGATTGGTGTCCCGGTCGCCGCGGTCACGGTCGGCACCCAACTGCACGTGCTGAAGCCCGGGGAACCGGCAGCGCTCATGCTCGGCGCGTTGCTCACCATCGCGGCCGCCGCCTGGGGCGCGCGGGAGGCCGCGACTACGCAGCCGGGAAGTCCGGCTGCCTCGCAGGGTGATTCGACGGCCTGATCAGTCGCGGCCCAGCAGCTTGTCGGTCTCGCGGCGCTCGCGCTTGGTGGGACGGCCCGCGCCGCGATCGCGATGCGGCATGAGCGCGGTCAGCTGCGGGTCCGGCGGGGGCGGGCTCTTGTCGATCATGATCTGCGCGACCACCGCCGCCCCGACCCGCTTGGTGATGAGTTGCTCGACGATGACGATGCGTTCGGAACCATTGACACGAACGCGGATCTCGTCGCCCGGCTTGAGATTGTGTGCCGGTTTCACGGGCACGCCGTTGACCTTCACATGCCCGGCGCGGCAGGCCGCCGCGGCCGCCGAACGGGTTTTGAAAATGCGCACGGCCCAGGTCCAAGAATCAACTCGGGCCTGGGCCGTAGTGCTCAGTGGAGCAGGGGTCACGCTTCGACGATACTGCGCGACCCGAAGATCGAAAACTTGCGGCTTACGCCTGAATCCGGTTACGCCTGGATCCGGCGAGCGGTGACCACCTGGCTGGGGTGCAGGTTGGTGTAGGAGACCGGGGTGCCGGTCTGCACCGCGTTCAGCAGCTTGCCGTCACCGGCGTAGATGCCGACGTGGCCGCCGCCGTTGGTGATGACGATGTCACCGGGCTGCAGATCCTCGAAGGCGACCGGAGCGCCGACGTTGGACTGCTCGAAGCTGGTGCGGGGCAGCTCGATTCCGGCCTGCTTGTAGGCCCACTGCACGAGGCCGGAGCAGTCGAAGGAGTAGGGCCCGGTCGCGCCCCAGGAGTACTGGGCGCCGACCTTGGTCTCGGCGGCGTGCAGGGCGATATCGCCGACGCTGCTGGACTTCTGCTGGAACAGGGAGGGCAGCTGGAACTGCGGTGCGGCGGGCGCGGCGGCCTGGGGGGCCGGCGCCAGCGCCGTCGCGGCGTCCTTGGCGGCCTGGTTGAACTGCTGCACCTGAGGTGCGAATTGGTCGGGCACATCGAAGTTTCCGATGCCCGGGATGTCAAGGGTCGCGGCGCTGGCGGTGATCGCCGGGAACGCGCCCGTTGTCGTCGCGGCCATCGCACCCATGACGATGGCGCCCTTGACGGAATTCGGAAGTCTAGATTCCCGCTGCAAGCTGTGCTTACCCACTGCGCCGCATCTCCGATCTTGCTGCTGTAACGAAGCGGGCTGCCTCTCCGATGAAGCAACAGACTCCGCTAAGTCACGAGAAGATTACGACTAGGTCCGCCGGTTGTCCACCCGGCGCGAGGGGTGTGTCGCACCTTTTCCAAAATGCCCCGCTGGAAGGCTGATTCGGGGTATAGGGCGATGGATCACGAGACGGTATAGGTGATCGACAGCGCCGTTATCAAGCTCGTCCGGCCGTGATCAACCCTTCGCCTCGACCAGTCGCTCCAGCTCCGCGATCCGCCGGCGCGCGTCCGCCAGCTCCACCTCGAGTTGCCCCAGCGCCATCACCAATGGACCCACCGCGAGATCCGCGACCAGTTGCGGATCGTCGTATCCGCGCTCGATGGCCACCAGGATGTTGTTGCGGATGCGCGCGGCGACGATCGCCTCGGCGGGCACGTTCCAGGATTCGACCACCTCCGCGACGGTGGGTACGGGCATGGCTTCTTCCGACATGAACCCTCCTGCGCTGCATCCACGAACGCTGCATCCCAACGAATCAGGCATAAGGGTAGAGACCCCGGCGGACAACGCGGACACACTGCGCGAACTTCCACCGCGCACACGCCCGGCACACTCGGTGGGCCATAGAGATAGAGCGCCGGTATGCCGATCGATAGCTGTGTCTAGGACCCCCGGTAGACACCCGGATAATCCGCGATTCCCGCGCTACGGTTGGTCCGCATGGACCCCGTCAGGAATCCGTACGCGCCCGGCGCCGGGCAGCGACCACCCGAACTCGCGGGCCGCGACCGGCAGCTCGACGCCTTCGACATCGTGCTGGAGCGGGTGGCGCGCGGGCGCCCGGAGCGCAGCGTGATGCTCACCGGACTGCGCGGGGTCGGAAAGACGGTGCTGCTCAATCAGCTTCGCTCGGCCGCCCGCAACCGCGGCTGGGGCACCGGCAAGCTGGAGGCGCGCCCGGATCAGGAGCTGCGCCGGCCGCTGGCCTCGGCGCTGCACATGGCGGTGCGTTCCATCGCTGTCGCACACCGCAATCCGGAGCAGGTGGACGATTTCCTGGGGATTCTCAAGGCCTTCGCGCTGCGTTCCACGGCGGACAAGGGCATGCGCGATCGCTGGAATCCCGGCATCGACGTGCCCGCGGTGACCGGGCGGGCCGACTCCGGCGATATCGAGATCGATCTGGTGGAGCTGCTCATGGAGGCGGCGGCGCTGGTGCGCGATATCGGCATCGGCATCGCGGTGTTCATCGACGAGATGCAGGATCTGGGCGCGGCCGATATCTCGGCCATCTGCGGGGCCTGCCACGAATTGAGCCAGGACGCCGCGCCTTTGATCGTGGTCGGGGCGGGGCTGCCGCATCTGCCCGCGGTGCTGTCGGCGTCGCGCAGCTACTCCGAGCGGTTGTTCTCCTATCACCGCATCGACCGGCTGGACCGGGAGTCGGCCGATCTGGCGCTCATCGCGCCCGCGGATCGGGAGAGCGTGAAGTACAGCGACGAGGCCCTGGACGCGTTGTACCGCAAGGCCGACGGGTACCCGTACTTCGTGCAGGCGTACGGCAAGGCGACCTGGGACGCGGCGGCGCAGAGTCCGATCACGGCCGAGGATGTGGCGGTGGCCGCGCCGACCGCCGAAGAAGAACTGGCGGTTGGTTTCTTTGGCTCCCGCTACGAGCGGGCGACCCCCGCGGAGCGGGAATACATGCGCGCCATGGCCGATTTGTCCGGCGACGACGGTCCGGTCCCCACCTCGGCCGTCGCCAACGAGCTCGGCCGCAAACCCGCCTCGTTGTCCCCGGCCCGCGACGGGCTGATCAAGAAGGGGCTGATCTATTCGGCCGAGCGCGGCAGCATCGGTTTCACCGTCCCGCATTTCGGCCGATATCTCCGCAGCGTGCAATAACCAAAGGTTAGCCATTTCATCAAGATCTTTCCCTGACAAGGCTTTTCGATCATTGCCGACCCCTACCGGTGGGTAACAAACGCTCCTACACTCGAATGTGATTCTCATCACGGTCGAGGAGGACATCATGGCGACTGCCGCCAAAGTCGACGCCACCGAGGAACAGGCCCGGGCACTGGTCGAGGAATCTCGCGAAACCACCTGGAACAAGCCATCCTTCGCCAAGGAGATGTTCCTCGGCAGGTTCCGGCTCGACCTCATCCATCCCTTCCCGCGCCCCAGCGCGGCGGACGCCGCCAAGACCGAGGCCTACCTGACGCGGCTGCGCGCGTTCTGCGAGACCATCGACGGCGGACGCATCGAGGCCGACGGCCGCATTCCGGACGAATACGTCGAGGGCTTGGCCGAACTCGGATGCTTCGGCCTCAAGATTCCCGAGGAGTACGGCGGCGTCGGGCTGTCCCAGGTCGGCTACAACCGCGCGCTCATGCTGGTCGGCTCCACCCACGGCAGCCTCGGCGTGCTGCTCTCGGCGCACCAGTCCATCGGCGTGCCCGAACCGCTCAAGCTGGCCGGCACCCCCGAGCAGAAGCGAGAGTTCCTGCCGCGCTGCGCCAAAGGCGCGGTCAGCGCCTTCCTGCTGACCGAACCCGATGTGGGTTCCGATCCGGCGCGCATGGCCTCCACCGCCACCCCGACCGCCGACGGCGAGGGCTACGACCTCAATGGCGTGAAGCTGTGGACCACCAACGGCGTGGTCGCCGAACTGCTCGTGGTGATGGCGCGCGTGCCCAAGAGCGAGGGGCATCGCGGCGGTATCTCCGCCTTCATCGTGGAGGCCGACAGCCCCGGCATCACCGTCGAGCGGCGCAACGCCTTCATGGGTCTGCGCGGCATCGAGAACGGCGTCACCCGCATGCACAATGTCCGGGTCCCGAAACGAAACCTGGTGGGGCGCGAGGGCGATGGGCTCAAGATCGCGCTCACCACGTTGAACGCGGGGCGGCTCGCGATTCCGGCCATGTGCACCGCCGCGGCGAAATGGTCGCTCAAGATCGCGCGCGAATGGTCGGCCACGCGCGTGCAGTGGGGCCGTCCGGTCGGTGAGCACGCGGCCGTCGGCAGCAAGATCTCCTTCATCGCCGCGACGACCTTCGCGCTGGAGGCGGTGCTCGACCTGTCGGCCACCATGTGCGACGAGAACCGCAACGACATCCGCATCGAGGCCGCGCTGGCCAAGCTGTGGGCCTCGGAGATGGCCTGCGAGATCGCCGACGAACTGGTGCAGATCCGCGGCGGCCGCGGCTACGAGACCGCCGCCTCGCTCGCGGCCCGCGGTGAAAGGGCGGTGGGCGCAGAGCAAATGGTGCGCGACCTCCGCATCAACCGCATCTTCGAGGGGTCGAGCGAGATCATGCGCCTGCTCATCGCCCGCGAGATGGCCGATGCCCACATGGCCGCGGCCGGCGCGCTGGTGGACCGCAATGCCGAGCTCAAGGACAAGGCCAAGGCGGCGGTGGGCGCGAGCGGCTTCTACGCCAAGTGGTTCCCACAGCTGACCGTCGGCGCGGGCACCGCCCCGGTCACCTACGGCGAATTCGGTCCGCTCGCAAGGCATATGCGGTACGTCGAGCGGATGTCGCGCAAGCAGGCCCGGGCGCTCATGTACGGCATGGCCCGCTGGCAGGCCAAGCTCGAGTACAAGCAGGGCTTCCTCGGCCGCATCGTCGATATCGGCGCGGAACTGTTCGCCATGGCCGCCGCCTGCGTGCGCGCCCAGTCCCTGCGCGTGGCGGGCGATCCCGACGGCGTGGCCGCCGAGGAACTGGCCGACCTGTTCTGCCGCCAGTCCCGGCTGCGGGTCGAGAAGCTCTTCGACGCGCTCTGGTCCAATACCGACGACGCCGACACCGAATTGACCCGCGGCGTCCTCGACGGCCGCTACCGCTTCCTCGAGGGTGGCGCGCTCGACCCGAGCGAGGGCACCGGGCCGTGGATCGCGGAGTGGCAGTTCGGCGAATCCACCGAGAAGAACCTGCTCCGGCCGTTCCTGCCGTCCACGAAGACGGCGGCCACCCAGTAGCCGAAGCCTCGTCAGCGGAATCTGCCGCTATCTAGCAACCCGGCTAGATAGCGGCAGATTCTTATGTCCCGAACTCGCGTCCCGGATTATCTGCTATCTACAGATATCTAGTGCTGTCACTAGATATCTGTAGATAGTGCAAGTTGCCGAGAGGCGACCGGATCCTCCGACAGCGCTGCATAGATCGGCGGCGACAGTTGGACAACTTGTGCATAACGCCAGGTGTGACGGGTTAACGCGAAGGCTATCTCTATCGACAACCGGGCAAGAAGGCGAACTCTTCAGGAGGACGTCATGTCCACAGCCAGCACCCGGGCCGCCGATTTCGACGGCCGCCACATCACCGTCGCCGCTGATGACGGAGTGCCGCTCGCGGTCCGCGAGTTCGGCGCTACCGACGCGCCGGTCACCGTGGTCTTCGTGCACGGCCATTGCCTGCGCGCCGAATCGTGGGCGTTCATGCGCGGGCATCTGCTGCAGACCTGGGGCGATGACACCCACATGGTCTTCTACGACCATCGCGGACACGGGGATTCGGGCTCGGCCGACCCCTCGACCTACACCATCGAACAACTGGCGCGGGATCTGGACGCGGTGCTGCGGGCCGTGGTGCCGACCGGACCCGTTGTGCTGGTGGGTCATTCGATGGGGGCCATGACGGTGATGGCCTTCGCGCGGCTGTACCCGGAGACCATCGGCACCCGGGTGGTCGGCATCGGCCTGCTCTCCAGCGCCGCCAGCGGGGTCACCCGGGTCGGACTGGGCCGGCTGCTGAGCGCGCCCGCGGTCAGCTCGCTGCGGACGGCGGTGCGCAAGGCCCCGCGCGCCATGCAGGCGTCGAAGCACCTGAGCCGCCGCCTCTTCGAGCCGATCATGCGGGACGCCACCCTGGGCACCCGCAAGGTGAGCCCGCGCATGCTGGCGGTGGCGACGGCCATGCTGAACGACACCTCGCTGCTGACGATGGCCAGCTTCCTGGAGTCGCTCATGCGCTTCGACGAGTCCGCGACCCTGCACCGGCTGGGCATGATTCCGGTGCTGGTGCTGGCCGGATCGGCCGACATCATGATCCCGTTCGCGCATTCGGTGGTGCTGGCCTCCCAGGTCGACGACGCCGAGCTGGTGCGGCTCGACGGCGCCGGGCACAGCGTGATCCTCGAACGCGCGGAGGAAGTCGCCGCGGCGGTGGTGGCGCTGGTGGCCCGCGCGACCGCGGCCGCCCGCGGCCAGGACCCGGATTGCGGCCCCGACCGCGGACCGGAATTGGCCATCGCGGGGTAGCTGGAAGATCATCTCGGAGGGCCCGTTTCACGCGATCTGAAACGTCAACGACCGGTTTTTCTCGTCAACGACAGGCCCCTGAGCTGCGAGTACTATCGGCAAACGAGACGGATTGAAATTCATCACGTACTGTGTTGTAGATCACGATGTGTGGTCTGTCACACGGCTCGAGGAGGTTTCGATGACACGCAGCGAGATTGCGGAACTCCGCTACGCGGTCGGCCAGCTCCGGCAGTGCGTAGGCGCACTGCGGTCGCACTACGGCGACGCCGGCACGGTCCGCCGCTTGGAGAACGATCTGGAAAGGCTCGTCATCGACGCCGACGAGTTCGAACAGACGCCGCCGCCGGAAGCGCCGGGCGCCAAGCAGGAGACCATCTACGTCCCCGATGCCAAGCATCAGGAACAGGATTGGCTGGGCGCCCAGGACGAGGGCCTCGGCTTCCACTCCCGTCCTCGCACCGAGTAGACGACCAACCTCTGATTTCAGCGTTGATTGCGGTGGCGGCCGGATCGTTTCGAGCCGGCGCCCCGGAAGCGTGCGCCGAGCGGGGCCTGACTGACCGGCTCCAGATTCGGTGATTCGAAGACCGCGGCCAGCGAGCGGCCGGGGCCGGTCGGGGTGACGGCCAGTCCGAGACCGCCGTCGCGACGTGACAATTCGTGCAGCATGGTGGTGACCATGCGCAGCGCCGACGCGCCCCCCGGATCGCCGAGGGCGATCGCGCCGCCGTGCACATTGAGCAGTTCGCGTTCCTCGAGGCCGAGGGTGTGGGCCAGGGCGAGGACCTCCGCGGCCGTGGTCTCCTCGACCTCCAGCAGATCCAGATCGGACAGGTCGAAACCGCTGCGCCACAACGCCTGTGCCACCGCCGGGGTAGCCGAGGGCACCGGCGCGCCGGGTTCGGCGGCGGCCGTGGCCCAGCCGACCAGATAGGCCATCGGCTCCAGCCCGAGATCGGCCAGCCGCTCCTCGGCGACCACCAGGCAGGCCGAGGCGGCGAGCGTGCGGACACTGCTGTTGCCGACCGTGGTGACCCCGGCGGCATGGAAGGCCGCCAGGGCCGCGAAGGCGCGGGGCGAGACGTCGTCGCGCAGGCCCTCGTCGCGGTCCACCAGTTGCCGCACAGGGGAATTCACGTCGTGGGGGTCGGCGCACACCACCACCGGTGCGGTCTCCGCGCCGAAGATGCCCTGGCGCCGGGCACGGGCCGCGCGGCGGTGGCTGGCGGCGGCGTAGTTGTCGACATCGGCGCGGGTCAGGCCGTAATGGTCGCCGAGCCGGTCGGCGGCCTGCCACTCCCGATGGCCACGGCCGGGTTCGGCGGTCGCCCAGAGCGCCAGGTGCTCGTCGGTGGTGAGGGTGTCGTCGTCCGCCCGGCCGGGGGTAGGCGCGGGCGGGCGCTGCCCGGGACGCCTTGGGCCACTGGCGTATTCGGCACCGACGACGAGCACCACATCGGCCGCACCGGTGTTCACCATCATGGTGGCGGTGATCAGGGCGCGCAGGCCGCCGCCGGGTCCGGGACCGACGGCGAAGTCGCCGAGGACCGGGGACAGTCCCGCGAGGGGCAGTGCGGCGGGCACGGATTCGGGTTCGGGGACGGCGGTGACCACCTGTTCGACGCGCAACGGGTCCAAGCCGGAGCGGCCCAGCACCGCGGTGAGGACCGTGGCGATCAAGCGCTGCGGCGGGACTTCGGACAAGGCTCCGCCCGGCAGTCCCACGGGGGTGCGCATCGGCATCACGATCGCGGCTCGTCTCATCACCGGCTCCCTTCGAACCCTCATCACCGGCTGCCCCGCGGCGGGGGCGGTCTAGCTCAGGGGACAGGCCACCACACGGTTGTTGCTGCCGTGTGACGGTGTGTAACCGGAATATGCGAAGGACTCCGGCCGCACAATGTCCGAAATCTGAATCTTTCTGACATGCCGCCGAGTTCGCGAGATTGCCGTTTGTTCACCGAGCAAACGAAACGCTGGTCGACGCAGGAAATGTGGCGCAAATCACGGGCTGGCGAAATAGCTGTTGCGAGCTCGAGTGATAGCGCCCCTGTCGTAAGGTGCTCACCATCACATTCGATGCCGGAGGTAACGATGACGTTCCACGGGGTAGAGCAGCGAGGCATCCAGCAGTGAGCGCCGCACCAGTCAAGGCTTCTGAATCGAGCACAACCGGGGTTTTCTCGAGGGGCCGGGCCGCCATCGCGGCACGCACGCTCCGCACCGACCGGTGGTGGGTACCGCCGGCCGCGACGGTGGCGGGACTGGCGACGTTCGTCATCTACGCGACCATCAGATCCTTTGTGCGCGCGGCGTATTGGGTGCCGGACTACCACTATCTGACACCGTTCTATTCCCCCTGCCTGAGCGCCTCCTGCGTGGCGGGTTCCACGCATTTCGGGACGCCGATCGGCCATCTGCCGATGTGGATCCCGCTCGGCTTCCTGGTGCTGCCGTTCCTGCTGTTGTTCCGGCTCACCTGCTACTACTACCGCAAGGCCTACTACCGGTCGGTGTGGATGTCGCCGCCCGCCTGCGCGGTGGCCGAGCCGCACGCGAAATACAGTGGCGAGACCAAGCTTCCGCTGATCATCCAGAACGCGCACCGCTACTTCTTCTATGTCGCGGTCATCATCTCGGTGATCAACACCTATGACGCGGTGATCTCCTTCCACGGCAAGGGCGGCGGTTTCGGGCTGGGCCTGGGCACGGTGATCATCACCGGAAACGCCTTGCTGCTGTGGGCCTACACGCTCTCGTGCCACTCCTGCCGCCACATCGCGGGCGGGCGGTTGAAGCACTTCTCGCAGCATCCCGTGCGCTACCGCTTCTGGACCGTGGTCTCGAAGCTCAACACCCGGCACATGCAGCTGGCGTGGACCACCCTGTGCACCCTGATGCTCACCGATTTCTACGTCATGTTGGTGGCGAGCGGAACCATCTCCGATCCTCGCCTGATCGGCTGACGTCCTCTATTCCTCTTCTCTCCCAGGAGTGTTCGGTCCATGCCAGAAGTCGAGCGGCACAAGTACGACGTCGTCGTGATCGGTGCCGGTGGCGCCGGCCTGCGTGCGGTCATCGAGGCCCGTGAGCACGGTCTGTCCGTGGCGGTGGTCTGCAAGTCCCTGTTCGGCAAGGCGCACACCGTCATGGCCGAGGGCGGCTGCGCGGCCGCCATGGGCAATGCCAACGAGAAGGACAGTTGGCAGACCCATTTCAAGGACACCATGCGCGGCGGCAAGTTCCTCAACAACTGGCGGATGGCCGAACTGCACGCGCAGGAGGCCCCCGACCGGGTGTGGGAGCTGGAAACCTATGGGGCGCTGTTCGATCGGACCGCCGACGGCCGGATCAGCCAGCGCAACTTCGGCGGCCACACCTATCCGCGGCTGGCGCACGTCGGCGACCGCACCGGCCTCGAGATCATCCGCACCATGCAGCAGAAGATCGTCTCGCTGCAGCAGGAGGACTTCGCGGCCACCGGCGACTACGAGGCACGGATCAAGATCTTCGCCGAATGCACCATCACCGAACTGCTCAAGGACGGCGACGCCATCTCCGGGGCCTTCGGGTACTGGCGGGAATCGGGCCGCTTCATCCTGTTCGAGACGCCCGCGGTGGTCATCGCGACCGGCGGTGTCGGCAAGTCCTACAAGGTGACCTCGAACTCCTGGGAGTACACCGGCGACGGCCACGCGCTGGCGCTGCGGGCCGGGGCGTCGCTGATCAATATGGAGTTCCTGCAGTTCCATCCGACCGGCATGGTCTGGCCGCCGTCGGTGAAGGGCATCCTCGTGACCGAGGGTGTGCGCGGTGACGGCGGAGTGCTCAAGAACTCCGAGGGCAAGCGGTTCATGTTCGACTACATCCCGCCGGTCTTCAAGGGGCAGTATGCCGAATCCATCGAGGAGGCGGATCAGTGGTTGAAGGACAACGACTCCGCCCGGCGCACACCGGATCTGCTGCCGCGCGACGAGGTCGCGCGCGCCATCAATGAAGAGGTGAAGGCCGGACGCGGCACCGAGCACGGCGGTGTGTACCTCGACATCGCCTCCCGGCTGCCCGCCGAGCAGATCATCAAGCGGCTGCCGTCCATGCACCACCAGTTCAAAGAGCTTGCGGACGTGGACATTACGAAGGAGCCCATGGAGGTCGGGCCGACCTGCCACTACGTGATGGGCGGCATCGAGGTCGACCCCGATACGCAGGCGGCCACCGTGCCGGGCCTGTTCGCGGCGGGCGAGTGCGCGGGCGGCCTGCACGGCTCCAACCGGCTGGGCGGCAACTCGCTGTCGGACCTGCTGGTGTTCGGCCGCCGCGCCGGACTGGGCGCGGCCAGCTACGTCGAACAGCTGGCCGGGCGGCCCAAGATCTCCGACGAGGATCTCGCCGCGGCCGCGAAAGCCGCTGTGACACCGTTCGATCCGCCCGCCGAGGGCGGTCCGGGGGAGAACCCCTACACGCTGCACATGGACCTGCAGCAGACGATGAACGACCTGGTCGGCATCATCCGCAAGGAACACGAGCTGAAGCAGGCCATCGAGAAGCTCTCGGAACTGCGCGACCGCTACGACCACGTCGTGGTGGAGGGGCACCGGCAGTTCAACCCGGGCTGGCATCTCGCCCTGGACATGCGCAACATGCTGCTCATCAGCGAGTGCGTGGCGCAGGGCGCGCTGCTGCGCACCGAGAGCCGCGGCGGCCACACCCGCGACGACCACCCGGGCATGGATCCGGTGTGGCGCAACAAGTTGCTGGTCTGCACGATCGACGCGGATCAGGTCGGGTTCTCGGTCCCGTCGGTGACGGTGACGCCCGAGGACCAGGTGCCCATGCGCGAGGACCTGCTGCGGCTGTTCGACCTGGCCGAGCTCGAAAAGTACTACACCTCCGCGGATCTCGCAGCGCTGCGGGACGACGCTGGAAAGGCGGAATAGCCATGGGTTACGAGGCGAAGTTCAAGGTGTGGCGTGGCGACACCGAGGGCGGCGGCCTGCAGGACTTCACCGTGCTGGTGAACGAGGGTGAGGTGGTGCTCGACATCATCCACCGGCTGCAGGCCACCCAGGCCCCGGACCTGGCGGTGCGCTGGAACTGCAAGGCGGGCAAGTGCGGTTCGTGTTCGGCCGAGGTCAACGGCCGGCCGCGACTGCTGTGTATGACGCGCATGTCGACCTTCACCCAGGAAGAAGTGGTGACGGTGACGCCGATGCGCACCTTCCCCGTCATTCGCGACCTGGTCACCGATGTCTCCTTCAATTATCAGAAGGCGCGCGAGGTGCCGTCGTTCACGCCGCCGGTGGATCTGAAACCGGGCGAGTACCGGATGCAGCAGGCCGATGTGGAACGGTCGCAGGAATTCCGCAAGTGCATCGAATGCTTCCTGTGCCAGAACACCTGTCACGTGGTGCGCGATCACGAGGACAACAAGCACGCATTCTCCGGTCCGCGATACCTGATGCGTATTGCCGAACTCGAAATGCATCCCTTGGATGTCGGGGATCGGCGTGACCTGGCACAAGAGGATGCGGGCCTGGGCCTGTGCAATATCACCAAGTGCTGCACGGAAGTTTGCCCAGAGCACATCAAGATCACCGATAATGCCCTGATTCCGCTCAAGGAACGGGTCGTGGACAGGAAGTACGACCCGATCGTCTGGCTGGGCAACAAGCTGTTCCGGCGTTAGCTGGGAAGATCACGAAACGGCTGCCGTTCGACAACAGAAGGATGTTTGCGCACGATAAGCATGGGTATCCAACTATTCGTGGACCGAGGACTGAAGAATGCGCGTCCCCGGTACCGGAATTTGGGTCCCCATGACTGGGTCGAACGGCTGATCGTAGGGATGCTCTTCGCGGTATCGGCGATGGGCGTATACGTATTGACCGGCGCTTTGATTCCCGCCCTGGCGATCGGCGTGCTCGTCGCCGCCGTCGCCATCGGGGTCGTCGCAATCCTCTGAGATGGCAGCGAACCGCTGAGAGAGGGTTCACGGGCGGGGCCCGGGAACCCTCCGTTCAGGGAATCACCCTTCGAACACACCGTTTTCGATACCCGCGGTGAACGAGCGCCATTCCGCCGCGCCGAACACCAGCGCGGGGCCCTGCGGATTCTTGCTGTCCCGCACACCCACTCGGTCCGCGGACAGGAATGCCACTTCGACGCATTCCTTGCCGGCCCCGCTGCGGCTGCTCTTGAACCAGCGGGCCCCGGAAAGCTCCACACTCATGCCGAATACTCCTTCGCCACCTGTCTGAGCAGGTTTCTACTGTCCTGGACGTCCAGCGCGCAGCTCTGCAGGCCGTCTTGCGCCCGGCGATAGCGCTGCACATCGCCTTGTCTCTCGAGATACAGATCGCCGGTGAATCCCTCCACGTAGACCACCGGGGGCTCCACCGGCTGCCCCTTGCCATCGGTTCCGAACTCCAGAATCACGAACGGACCGGTCGAAAGTCCCAGTGGGACACCGGCGGCGAAGGGCAGGATACGCAGGCCGACATTGGGCCGGGTGCTCAGTTCCGCCAAGTGCCGCACCTGCGCCGCCATCACCCTTGCACCTCCCACCAGACGGCGCAATACCGATTCGTGCAACACCATGGCGACCTGTGCCGGCCGGGTGCGGCGGGTGATCATCGCCTGGCGCTGCATGCGCAGCTGAACCCGCCGATCCACTTCCGCCACCGTCTCTTCCGGATATCCGAGCCGGTTCAGGGCCCTTGCGTAGTCGGCGGTCTGCAGCAGGCCCGGCACCAATTCCGATTGGTAGCAGGACAACTGCTGCGCGGATGCCTCCAGACCCACGTAGACGTCGAAGTTCTCCGGAATGAGATCGCCGTAGGAGTGCCACCAGCTCTTGACGGCCGCCTGCTGCGCCAAACCCTTGAGCCCCTCGGCGATTTCGGCCGGGATGCCGTAGATCCGGCACAGCTCCTGGATGTCGATGGTGCGGATGCGATCGGCGTTGCCCTTCTCCAGCCGCTGTAAGGTGCTCGCCCCCCACTCCATCAGCTTGGCCGCCTCGGCGATGGTGAGTCCTGCCTGGATGCGCCAGTCGCGCAGGTAGCGACCGAGCTGGCGGCGGGGCAGGGTGGAGGACGCGGGACCTTCTGACACAACACGCTCCATTCGCGGTCGCGGGCATGGATCGGGGTTGGCGGCGGGGGGATCGGGGCCCGTTACCAGGGGCGGGCCTCGTCCACTATGGAGAATCGTCCTCCCCCAGGTGGATTCGCTGCTGGGAATTCGCGCAATTTTGCGTTCTCCTTGTCGAAATTCGCCCGCTTGGCGTCTGCTCGTGGTGTGCTAGATGTGTGCCCGGAGTGGTGTAGCTAGGCCCCTTTCCTTTCCTGAATCTCCGGGCACTTCAGGAACCGCGGGAAGTAGGAGTGGTCTGGACATGCAACTGACGTCCCTGAATATGCACATCGCCATCCTGTCGCGCTGCCGCCGGGATCCGGGGGTGATGAGCGCCGAACAAGCCCACGCGGCAATGCAATTGCACCTCGATTGCACGGTGGCAACCTGCAAGGTCCGCCGGCGCGCGCGGGCGACCCTGGTCGAGGAAGGGCGATGCGTGCTCGACGAGCGCGCCCTGCCATGACCGTCACGGCGGTGCGAAGGACAGGCTGCGATCGGGTCGTGTTCCGGCTGCTGTGGCTGGTCCTCGACCTTCGCTCCGCACTATCCCGTTCCCGCAGAGCTTCGCGACCGGTGGCGGTCAGGGGAAGGCCCCCGGTCGCGATAAACGCTGCCGCACAGCGCTTTCGAACGCCCCGCGCCTAACCTCCGGGTTGCGGTGGCGCCGTCCCCATCGCGTGCAGCAGCGCGGTTCGGCCCTCCCGCTCCACAGACGGCGGGCGGGCCGAACCGCACCCAAGACGCGGTGTGACGCCTACTCTGGAATTCACCGCGCTTTCCGCCGAAGGCGCAGTGCCCGGGGTGGAGGGGAACACCGTTGTTGGCCTTCGAACAACCGGACGCGCCTACCTGCCGGACGGCGTCCGTGTCGGATCTGGACGCGATCCGCGGTCTGGAGGTGGCTGTCTTCGGCCACACCTCCTATCCGTATTTCGTTCTGCGGCAACTCTTCGAGCTGCACGGAGCAAACTGGACGGTTGCTGAAGAGTCCGGAAGAGTCTGCGGTTACGTGCTCACCGCCATCGGCAGCGAACGTACCGCATGGTTTCTGGGGTTTGCCGTGGCACCGGAATGCCGCAGCCGCGGCTACGGCCGGGCACTGCTGGAAGCCGCGCTCGCGCAGTGCCGCAGCACCGAGGTGGACCAGATCTTCCTGACCGTCAATCCCGCCAATCGGGCCGCCTACCGGCTCTACAAGGAGGTCGGATTCGTCTGGGAGCACCACGAACCGGCCTACTTCGGACCCGATGAGCCACGAGATGTGCTGGTGCACAGGATTTATCATTGATCATGCTCGAGAAAAGCCCGCCTCCGTCGAGATTCGTGGAGGACATGAGCACCCGCATCCGACGGCGCGCCGATACCTATGCCGACAGCGTCACCGAATTCCTCGAGCAGGAGCACCGCCAGCGCCGCCGCACCACCGAGACGCCACTGCTGGACCTGTTCACCCTGCACACCGAGGCCGTGGTGGAGACCTACGATCCACCCGGAATCCGCAGGGCGAGTGACAGTCTCGTCTTCACCGGCATCTATGCCCCGCTGCTGACGCACACGGCCACCGCGACTCCGGCGCCGATGGCGGTGAACGCCCTGCTGGCGGCCCTCATCGCGGCCGAGGTGGAGTTCCGCGGCCCGCTGCGGCTGAGCCGCACCCAGAACCGGCTGCTGGCCGAGGTCTACGAAAGGCTCGGCCCGCCACTGGTACAGGCCGGGCTCCCCGCGCACGCGGTGCTGGCGTATCGGCGCGCGGGCAGCCTCTATCGGATCGATGAGGACACCGATGCCGAGGACCGCTGCGGGCTGGCGCAGGCCCGTGCCCGGCGGCTGGCGCAGCCGGTGGGGTGGAAGCGAATCGGCGGGCTGATCCCGGATCTGATCTGCGGCTACGGCTATCGCCCGTTCCGCATGCTGTGGTTCGTCGCCGTCCAGCTGTTGGTGTTCGTGGGCGCGGTGCTGTTGCGCGCGGATCAGCCGCCCGCGGTGACCGTGTTCCAGGTGCTGATGAACTACCTGAATCCGCTGGGCGTCGGCGACACGCTGAATCTGCGGGTCGGCGGGCGCGCGATCTTCGTGATCGAGAGCTATCTGGGCGCGGTCACCATGTCGGTGTTCTTCGCGCTGCTGGTCCGGCGCTGGTTCCGGCTCTGAACGCCCGGGGGCGCCCCCGCGCTCACCACTGCACGGTGCTGATCTTGGCGCTGCGCAAGGCTTCCAAGGTCGCCACCGCCAGCCGGTCGCGCAACTGGCCGACCTGCGCGGTCCACTGCCGGGTGAAGCCCGGATCCTTCTCCAGCCGCTCCCACAGATCGCTCACCCGCGACGAGGTGTGCGCGCCCGGCATCCACAGGTGCACGAGTTGTTCCAGCAGCGGCGCCAGCTGCTCGGCGGTATCCCGATCGGCCGAGGGGCGATCGGCGTCGGACAGGGCCGCGCCGAGCATGGACAGCAGCCAGTCGTGGACGGCCAGGTCCTCGCAGAAGCGTTGCACCACTTCGAGATCCCGGGCCGTCGGCACGAGAATCAGTACAGACCTGGCGGTCTCGTCCTCCAGCCGCAGCGAGATGAAGGCGCGCCGCGACGTGCCGCCCAGCGGCGGCGCCACCCGGGCGGCCCAGCGCAGCCGGGTCGCGCCCGAACGCACCGGCGGTCGCTGATCCAAACGCCGATCGGTGCGCACCCGGGTCAGCAGCCGGTCGCTGATCGACCCCAGATCCAGAGTGTTCGGCGCTGATTTCTCCAGGAATCCCGCGGTGAGATCGACGGCCGCCGAAGCGTCGTCGGTCATGCGGTGCCAGACCTCCAGCGTCCCCACCCGGGTCAGGTAGTGCGACCAGGGCCGCCGATCCTTGTCCTCGGTGCGCACCACCGTCGAGCACGCGGAACTCTGCACCACCCGGCCGCCGACCAGCACCGCGTGCGCGGCCACCGTCCCCACCGCGCGGGTCTCCTTCTGCGACGCCGTCGCCAGCTTGCAGTCGACGCCGACCGCCGACATGGGCGAAACCGCCAGTGGCAGTGGGCGTTCCCGCATCGAGACCCGCCGCCCGGGCAGCAGCGACAACAGCGCCGCGGCCTCGCGGGCCGCCAGTCCCCCCGAATTCGGCAACAGTGCGGTGCGCACCTCCCCCAACAGCACCAGCGGATCACTCATACCGCAGTCACCTCAGACATCCCCGAGGAAGAGGTGATTCAGCCGCCGGGTGGCGGGCCACGGCACCGTCACCGGATTGCGTTCGTTCGCACCGCGTTCCACCAACTTGGCCTGCACATCCTCGTCCAGTTGCAGATGGTCGAGAATCACCCGCACGGCGTGCTCGATACCCAGATAGCTGTAGGGCAGCACGGACAGCGCGCGGTACGCCGCGAAGGGTTTGGCGGCCGGATTCAACTGCACCACCGCGGGCAGTCGCGACCATTCGCTCGGCCACGGGTCGTTCCACGCCACCGGAGCCGCCACCACCGCGCCCTCGTCGCGAATCATGCCCAGCCGCAACAACTGCCAGATGGCGGCGAGGAACGGGCACGACCACAGGATCCGTTCCACCCGCGCGCCCGCGACCTCCTCGAGCTGGCGACTCCACAGCTGCACATCCAGGAAGATGGAGTGATTGCGCGCGCCGAACTCCTCCGGCGGCCGGTAGCGCGCGATCCGCATCGCCTGTCCGGCATCGTATTCCGAGGATCGGCGGCCGTTGCAGAGCCAGCCGGACTCCACCGTCGGCGGGCGGCGGCCGGTGCCGTCGCGTTCGGGCTCGGCGACGATCCGCGCGGACATCATCTCCGCCAGCCGGATCGGCTCGCCGACCGGCTCCCCGTCCCGGAACATCGGCACTTCGGCGCATCCGGCCTCGCGGGCCAGATAGTCGATGGGGACGTCGCATTCCCGCGCGGCATCGAGCAGCTTGGTGAGGATGACCTCGGGTTCACCCCCCGGGCGGGCCTCGCGACCGCTCCCGGTTCTGGTCCAGAAATAGTCGTCGACCAGAAAGCAGGTGCTCACCCGCGCGCCCGCGCCGAATTCCGCGACGGCCGCGGCCTGCTGCGCCTTCACGATCGGGGCCACCTTGCGCAGTTGTGCGCGAATGCGGTCGACACCGTTGACGAGTTCGTCCATGTAGAAGTGCCCGACCTCGATGGACAGATGCGACAGCGGCTGTCCCTCCACGCGGCTGCGCTCGCCGGCCTCGCTGTAGTCGGTCGCGGAACTCATCTGCGCACCTCCACCTGTTCCCAGACGGCGTCGTTCACGAGCTTCTCGGTCAGCTCCCGGAACGCCGCCACCGTCGCGGCATTGGCCACGTGCGCGGCCACGTCCACATCAAGGATCACCTGTTCCCGGCACTGCAGCATCGGTTCCACCGGGATCGTCCCGAGTATCCCGCTCTCGCCCATGCCGTGCCGGTTCGCCGCGCGGGTCAGGGTGTTGTGCTGTTCCTGCAGCCAGGCGGCCTGCGCCGGGCGCAATCCGGTGGCCGCGTTGAGCTCCGGCACGGCGGTGCGCACGAAACGCAGCGCGGCCATCAGCTCGGTCCGGTCGTGCCCCCACACCTCGCCCGTCGCCAGCACGCCGTTCTCGTCGTAGACCAGGCCGCGCGCGGCGGCGATGTGCTGACGCGTCCAGCGGTGGAAGATCAGCCACCGGCACACCGCCTGCGACAGCTGCGGGCGCTTGGTCGCGCTCAACGCCAGCGCCAGCGCGATGGACCGGCCCGCGCTCAGATCCACGAACGTGATGTCGAATTCCTGTTCACAGGTGGCGAACAGGGCCGCGCAGCGATCGATCATCCAATCGTCGAGCGTGGTGAATTCCGAACCGCCGAGGTCACCGGGGAACAGCACCAGCCGCCCGGACGGATGCCGGGAGCGGCTGAGCTCGAGGCGGTCGGTCTCCGAGCGCACGCTGAGCCGGGCGGGCGTCCCGTTCTCGTCGAGCAGGAACGCGTGCAGGCCCGAACCGTCGCGCACGCCGTTGTCGATCCGGCTGATCTCGAAAGTGCCACCCGCCGTGGGCGATCCGAAGTCGAAATCCAGATAGGCGACCTTGTGGCCCTTCATGCTCAGCCAGTACGCCATATTGCAGCTGGTGACCGAGCGGCCGGTGCCGCCCTTGTCGGAGGCGGAGAACACGAGCACGGTCACACACTCCTGGTGGCGTCGAAGCGGGCGTAGGCGAGTTCGTCCAGTTCCAGCAGCGCCTGCGAGGCGAGACTCACCGCGGTGCCGGGGCGTTCGTCGATGAGCTCGCGGGCGCGTTCCAGGCGCTGCTCGGCCAGCACCAGGGCGGTGCGGCCCGCGGACACGTCGACCTCGCTGAGCTCCAGCATCTCCCGGTTGAGCAGGTGCTCGGCCTCCATCAGCAGTTCCATGGCGCGGGTCACCGAGGTCGGCGAACGCAGCGGCGGCTCCCGGTACATGCGGGCGGCGGTCACCATGCACTCGACCACCCGCTCGGTGAGATACCAGGAGGGCAAAGGGTTTTCGGCGGTGCCGAAGATGCGGCTGGGGTCGTCCCAGAGTCCGGTGGCCGGGCCCGCGCGGAAGGCGCGCAGATCCAGATGGTCCATGGTGGCCTGGGCCAGCGCCATCAGCTGATCGCGGGTCTCGACCGTGCCCGAGAGCCGTGCCGCCTGCAGCGTGCGCTTCAAAAGCACGGTGGCGTAATCGGATACGGTCCACAGCAGCAGCGGACCGCCGAGCTCCTCGCTGCCCAGCAGGCGCAGGCTCACGCCCGGGGTGTGCATGATGCGGGCGGGATCGTCCTCGGTGAAACGGCGGATGATGCGGCCGCGCCGGGCCAGTTCGTCGAAGATCGTCGCGGCCCGGTCCAGGTCGTCGTCATTGGCCTCGCGGTTGAGCAGATCCTGCATGAGCACGGCGGACACGATGAGACTGAAGTAGTCGGACTCCTCGCCGTCGGAGGTGCGCCACGGAATGTCCTCGAGCGGCCAGCGTCCATTTCCGAAGCGCGCCACCGCCGCCCAGTAGCGCTGCGCCAGATCCCAGCGCAGCTGCAACGCCTCGGCCAGGCGGCGCTGCTGACCGTTGAGCAGGTCGAGCTCGCGGGTGCGCACCGAGGTGAGGTCGTTGATGCCGTCCAGGGCCACCACCGTGAAATGCAGGTAGGGCCGGGCGATGGCGTAGCCGGTCTGATCGGCGATGTCCATGTCCACGAAGTCGATGGCCGCGGCCTTGCGCACGATGGCCCAGCTCCAACCGCATTCGAACAGCATGTCCTCGCTGTCGAGATCCACGCCCTCGACCTGGCTGAGGGTGGCGTCGTTGCGTAGTCGGATCCGGACCCGGTCCAGCCGCTGCTGCACCGCGTGCACCACCGCCTCGGTGGGGCCGCCGGTCTGATTGAGCATGGACAGCATCGCCATCCCGGCCTCGGACTTCGGGGAGACGGTGTTCACCACGAAGCTGCGGATCAGGCCCACCATGGCGGCGGTGAGCCGGACATTCACGCGCGCGTCGAGCGCCTCGATGCGCGGCAGCACCTCCACCGCGAGCCGGGTGCGGCGGCCCACCGCCAGCTCGGCCACCGGACCGCGGAAGCCGCGCAGGAACTTCAGCGCCGCCAGGCACAGGGTCAGCGACATCGAATAGGAGTCGACGACATCCAGCGCGCGCTGCTCGACGGTCGGCTCGTCGCCGTCGGAGGAGGCCAGATAGCTGCCCGCCGCGAAGATCGGCAGCTCGTCGGGGGTGCCGGGTTCTCCCCGGGTGTGCCGGTCGATGTACTCCTCGAGCAGCCACACCACCCGCTCGCCGATGCGCAGGCCGCTGTCGCCCAGCGGCGAGAGCACCGCGCGGATGTCGTCGGCGATCTCGTCCGGGCGCTCCAGCCCGAACCCGTCGATCTCGGTGGCCGGATACAGCAGGCACAGCAGCTGTTCGGCGTCGCTGATCGAGTTCGAGCCGTTGCGCCCGCCCCAGACCCAGGCTTCATCCTGGTAACACGCGGTCAGCAGTGACCGCCAGACACTGAGGATCTGTTCCCGTGGCTTGATTCGCATCGACGCCTGCCCCTGCCCTGTCGTGGCCAGCCCCGCCGGTAGTGCTTTGAACGAGCGCGGCTGAAACTATCATGCGCCAGGCCCGTGCACCGGGTGGAAGGCAGCACCGAAATCGCGTCGGGCACAGGGCAATATCGGGCAGATCGGGCGTGGGTCGAACGTCCCGCGGGGCCGCGCCGGTAGCGTCGCCGAGCGTGAGACGCAGACGCGCCGCGATCGGCTATGTCCTGCTCCTGCCCAGCCTGATCGGAGTGGGCGGGTTCCTGCTGCTGCCCATCGCGGTGGTGCTGTGGCTGAGCGTGCACAGCTGGAACCTGTTGGGACCCATCAGCTTCAGCGGCTGGAGCAACTGGCGGTCGGTACTCGGCGACCGGCAGTTCGGGCATTCGATCCTGGTGACGCTGGCACTGACGGCGATCGTGGTGCCGGTGCAGACGGCGCTGGGATTCACCGTGGCCGCCCTGGTGGCACGCCGCGGGGCGGGCGGGACCGTGCTGCGGGTGATCTACGCGCTGCCGTGGATGTGCGCGCCGGTCGCGGTGGGCGTGGTGTGGCAGTGGATCTTCGCGCCCACGGGCGGGGCGTTGAACGCGCTGCTGGGACGGCGGGTGGAATGGCTGAGCTCGCCGACGCTCGCGCTACCGGCGGTGGCCTCGGTGATCGTGTGGATGAATGTCGGCTACGTGGCGCTGTTCTTCGTCGCGGGCATCCGGGCCATCCCCGGCGAGATACTGGACGCGGGGGCGTTGCGCTGCGACTGCCGGAGTCCGGACGGGCGCACGACGCGGATTGGGTCGACGACATCGAACCGCTGGCCGCACTGCTCACCGGCGGACGAACCAT